>JBAVGD010000257.1:0-3680 GCA_049684635.1 Solirubrobacterales bacterium
TCCCTTGAAGATGAAGAACAGCGAGCGAAGGGGCGTCAGGAACGATGTGCCGCCGGCCCGCTCGAGCATGCGCACCGGCAGCTCCTCGACACGCAGTCCCTGGCGCACGGCGAGCTGCAGCGACTCGATCTCGGCGAAGTCGGGCGAATAGTTCTCACTGAAGAGAGTCATCACGCGCCGGTTCGCGGCCCGCATCCCGCTGGTCGTGTCCGTGAACCGTTGCCGGGTGGCCAGGGTGAGGAAGAAGCGAAACACACTGGTGCCGATTCGCCTCGAGAGCGTTGGCCGGTAATCGTCGCTTGCCGCCTCGCCGCGGTCCCGGTACCGGGAGCCGATGACGAGGTCAGCGCGATCGGAGTACACCTCCTCCAGCAGTCGTGCGACGTCGGCCGGTGGGTGCTGCCCATCCGCGTCGAGGTGTGCGCAGTACTCGTAGCCCCCCCTCAGCGCGTACAGGTAGCCCGTCTGCAGGGCAGCTCCGAGGCCCTGGTTGAAGGGAAGGGGAGCGACGATGGCGCCTGCTTCGCGGGCGCGCTGCGCGGTGGCGTCGGTGGATCCGTCGTCAACGACCAGCACGTCCGCGCCGGGCAGGTGCAGCCGCACGTCTTCGATCACCTCGGTCACCGAGGCCTCCTCGTTCCAGGCTGGGATGAAGACCAGCGTCCCCACGCCGTCGATTCTTCCATGCGGGCCTGCCGACGTTTTCGCGGGCCGCCACAGCGCTTGCGAAAAGGACCGCGTTCCGCTGCCAGCCTTGCCGGCGGTCGGATCGCCGGGCAGGCAAATGGAACAGGAACCGCATTTGTGTTAGTAACCCTTCATGAACAGATCGACCGGGATCGACGCCCAATGAGGCGGATTGGAATTCGGCTCTGGCTCGTGGGCGCGTTTGCCGCGGTGACGCTGGTCACCGCCGGGGTCGTCTACCTGCTCGGCGATCGCCCGCGCGCCGTGCTCGGCGCGATCGCCCTCGGCGTGCTGACGGGATTCCTGATCGCGGTTGGAATCTCGCACCGGATCATGCGTCTTTCCAAGGTCGCCGGTCAGATGGCCGCCGGCTCCTTCGACGTCCCGCTCGAGACCGGCGGGCGCGACGAGATCGGCGACCTGGCCCGGGCCCTCGACTCGATGCGCGCATCGCTGAAGGAGAGCTTCGGGGTGCTGACCGCGGACCGCAACAAGCTGAAGGCGATCTTCGATGGCCTCACCGACGCCGTGATCGTCGTCGACGACGATGGGTCGTTGCGCTTCTCCAACCGCGCGGCGTCGAAGCTGCTCGATCCGGCGGGCCGTCCCCCGGAGGTGATGCTGTCGCACCTGAGGCGGGCCGCCAATCTTGGCTTCGCCGCCCACCCGGCATTGCGGATCGGCGACCGCGCGTACGCCATGACCGCCCGCGCCCTGCCGGACGAGCGGGCGGTCTTGGTCGTCGCCCGGGACCGCACCGACGAGATGCGCCGGGAGCTGGCCGAAGCCGACTTCATCTCCAACGCCGCCCACGAGCTGCGCAACCCGCTGGCGGGGATCTCGAGCGCAATCGAGGTGCTCCGCGAGGGGGCAAAGGACGACCCGGAGGCGCTGGACCATTTCCTCGGTCGCCTCGCCGAGGACACCGAGCGCATGAACCGGTTGACCCGTGGCCTGCTGACCCTGGCGCGCGTCGAGTCGCTGGGTAGCGGGGAGATCGAGGTCGTCGATGTGCCCGCGGCGATGCGCGACGTGGCTGGAGCCGTCGAAGTCCCGCCTGGCGTCGAGCTGAAGATCGATGTCGAGGCTGACCTGGCGGCCAGGGGAGACCCGACCCTGCTGCGCCAGGTGATCGTCGGCTTGCTCACCAATGCGTTCAAGCACACGCTGGCCCCCGGCACCGTTACGGTTCGCGGTCGTCGCGACGGTGAGTCAGAGGTCGTACTCGAGGTGATCGACACGGGCACAGGGATTCCACAGGAGGAGATCGAGCGCGTCTTCGAGCGCTTCTACCGGCGCACGGAGTCGCGCAAGCAGGAAGGCTTCGGGCTGGGTCTCGCCATCGCCCGCCGCATGGTCGATGTGATGGGCGGGGAAATCGGAGCGCACTCCGTCGAGGGCAGGGGAAGTACCTTCTGGGTAAGGCTTCCGGTCGCACAACCCAGCCCGACCCCGGTGGCATGAGGAGAGCCAGATGAGCAGCGGACGCATTCTGATAGCCGACGACGAGCCCTCGGTGCGCGACTCGGTCGGCTACGCGCTCGTCCAGGAGGGCTTCGAGGTGACCGCGGCGGCGGACGGAGACGAGGCCGCGGAAATGCTCGACAACGGCATCTCCTATGACCTTCTGATCCTCGACATCATGATGCCGGGGCCCAGCGGCCTCGACATCTGTCGCGATGTGCGTTCGCGCAGCGCGGTGCCGATCATCGTTCTCACGGCGAAGGACGCTGAGGTCGACAAGGTCGTCGGACTCGAGGTGGGCGCCGACGACTACGTCACCAAGCCGTTCTCGGTTCGCGAGCTGCTCGGCCGCGTCCGCGCGCAGCTGCGGCGCCGCGAGCTGGACCGCGCGCCGCTTGCGGAGGCGGTGCGGATCGAATCGGGCCCGGTCGCAATTGATCTTGTACGGCACGTTGCGACCGTTCGCGGCGAGCCGGTCAACCTGACCCGTTCCGAGTTTCAGCTGCTGAGACTTCTGGTCGGCAGCCCGGGGGAGGTCTTCGCGCGCCGCCGGATCATGGAGGAGCTCTGGCAGACGGATTTCGATGGCGATGAGCGCGCCTGCGACGTTCACATCTCGAACCTCCGCCAGAAGGTGGAGCACGACCCCCAGCACCCCGAGCTCGTCCTCACCGTGCGGGGCATCGGCTACAAATTCGCCGGCCCGCGAGCGTGACACTGAGCAGCAGCTTCTAGACCGTTCGGCGCGTCCGTCGCGTAGCAACTCGCCGCGACTGGACCGGGGGTCGAAGCGCACGGTTTCGGCGTCTTGCGGATGTGATTCGCGTGGGATCTCCACGACGGTGCGAGCACACCGGGTTGACGGTTCCGGAGTGCTGCTGCCGGCACTGCTGCGAAAGACAGATCATGCGATACGCACCGTGGCTCCTGCAAAGCGGTCGCAATCCGTCTGAAGGTGCGACCAGGGATCGGCGGCGATACAGCGAGTCGCACGGGGGCAGGAGCATCGAGCGAGAGGCGCCGGAAGCGGTCGGGGGAGCGAACATCCGCAGGTGACGTAGCTCGGCCAGCCCGGCGGGGGGGCGAATTTAGGCGACAAATCGCTCAGTTAGGGCGATGTCTCTTCTTCCGCCCAACGATTTCAGGCCGGCCGCCGAGCGGCGCGCGTCGCCGAGCGCCGATGAGCTGCGTGAGCTGTGGGAGCGTCACGAGTCCGCCCGTCGTGAGCGCGAGCGTGCGGCCCAGTGGCGCCGCGTCGTCGAGGAAGTTCGCCGGGACGCCGACGGTGAGCTGCGCCCGAGCGACGGCAGCAATCGGTTGCCGGCGTTCTTACGCGATCGCGCCATGGGTCCCCAGGCCCGTGCGGCGCTGAGGCCCGCGCCGAAGAGCGGCAGGGTTGTCGCCGCGGGAGTGGATACGTGGTCACCGTGCTGGTATGCGGAGCCGGGATCGCCACTCGCAAGGGCGATGCGGGCTCTGGCTACCCAGGCATCCCGGCGGGCGTGCCTGCTGCCGGACAAGGTGGAGGG
>JBAVGD010000258.1:0-2884 GCA_049684635.1 Solirubrobacterales bacterium
GAGAAGGTGAGGCAATCGAAGTCCTCGGCGAGCCGCCGCCCGTACGGATCGTCAACGTTGACGATCGCGGCCCCGGGTCCCATCTCGAAGAGCAGCCGCTTCGATTGGAAGTAGTCCTCCATGCTCGAGTGGAAGTCGAGGTGATCCTGGGTGAGGTTCGTGAACAGCGCCACGTCGAAGACGATGGCGTCGGTGCGGTGCAGGGCCAGCGCATGGGACGAGACCTCCATCGCGCAGGCGCAATCTCCGCCGTCAAGCATGCGCCGGAACGTCGCCTGCAGGTCAATCGCCTCCGGCGTGGTTCGCTCCACGTCCTCCTCCACCCCACCGACGATCTGCTTGACCGTTCCCAGCAGCCCACACCGCATCCCCGCCGCTTCGAGGATCTCCCTGACGAGGAACGCGGTGGTCGTCTTCCCGTTCGTCCCCGTGATCCCAACGACCTTCAGCTCAGCGGTCGGATCGCCCCAGAACCGTGCCGCAAACGGCGCCATCGCCGCTCGCGCATCCGGGACCACCACCTGGGTGACATCCAGCTCCAGCTCGCGCTCGACGACCAGCCCCGTCGCCCCGGCCTCAACCGCCCTGGAGGCGAAGTCATGGCCATCCGCCTTCTCGCCCCGGACGCAGAAGAACAACGCCCTCGGCGAGACCTTGCGACTGTCGTAAACGAGCGCCTCGATCTCCACCGACGGATCGCCAACGATCCGACCCACACCAGCACCCGCGAGGAGCTCGTCCAATCTCACGCGGCGATTCTAGGTCGGGAGCCCGCCGCCACTCCGCTGGTCGTGTCGCAGAGCCGTGGACGGTACCCGTCCCTATCCCGGCGGCACGCCGAGATATGGAAGCGCGAAGGCCGCGATCTTGCCGAACGCCGGCGCCGCCACCGCGCCGCCGTAGATTTCTCCCTGCGGCTGGTCGACGATCACGGCGACCAGCAAGCGGGGATCCTGGGCCGGCGCGAAACCGATGAACGAGGCCACGTACTTCGTTTCCGAGTAGGTGCCGTTTTCGGCGACCTGCGCGGTCCCGGTCTTGCCGGCCAGCGTGTAACCCGGAACGCTCACCTCAGAAGCTGTCCCCCCGGGTGCGAGAACTCCTTCGAGCATCGTGCGAATCTGCGAGGCGACGCCGGAATCGATCACACGGCGGCCGCTGGGCTCCCTGACGCCTTCGCCGCCGATCCTCTCGATCAGCTGCGGCTGTCTCAGGATGCCCCCGTTCGCGATCGCGGCGTAGGCGGCGATCATCTGCATCGGGGTCACCGAGAGGCCCTGGCCCATCGGCAGGTTGCCCATGGTCGAACCCGAGTATTCGCTCAGCGCCGGCACGATGCCGCGCTCCTCGGCGGGGAACTGCACACCGGTGGGCGTGCCGAACCCGAAGCGGCGGATCCAGCGGCTGAAGCGTTCGCTGCCAACCTGCAGCCCGATTGTCACAGCGCCGACATTCGAGGACTCGGCGAGTATCTGCGCCACGGTCAGCGTTACCGTCGGCCGCGGCTCCGCATCGGAGATCGTCCGGTCGGCCACATGTATTTCCGGGGGCAGCGTGAATGCGGTTTCCGGAGTCACCAGCTTTTCTTCCAGTGCCGCCGACACCGTGAACGCCTTGAAGGTCGAGCCCGGCTCGTAGGTGAAGCCCGTGGCGCGATTCATCAGGTCTTCGGGGCTCGCGCTGGAGAGGTCGGTTGGGTCGACCGGCGGCCAGTTGGCGATCGCGAGGAGCTGCGACGTCCGGGGGTCCATGACGATCGCCGTGGCGCCCTTCGGCGAGTAGGTTTCGCCGACTTCGGCAAGGGTTTCTTCGGTCTTCTTCTCGATCGTCGGATCGAGGGTGAGCTTGATTTCTTCGCCGTCACTGGCTTCGCGAACGGTTTCGAGCCGGATCGGTTCGCCGAGGGCGTCTTTGACGATCCGCCGTTCCCCGTCGCTGCCGCGGAGAACGGATTCCTCCCCGGCCTCGAGGCCCGTCAGTCCCTTGTCTTCCTCTCCGACCGCACCGAGCACCTGAGCCGCCAGTTTGCCCTGGGGGTAGGTGCGCCGAGTGTCGGGCAGCTCTCCGATCCCCGGCAGCTTGAGGCGGGCGATCCGGGCCGCGGACGGAACATCGACCTTGTGCGCGACATACGAAAAGCCGGAGTGCGCTGTAAGGCTGCGCTGCACCCCACCGGCGCCCACTTCCAGGATCGAGGCGATCTTCTCGGCCGTTCGATGCGGGTCATTCACCTGGTACGGCGTCGCGAAGATCGTGGCGGCATCCTCGGAGGAAACCAGGGGATTTCCGTAACGATCGAGAATGCTGCCGCGCAATCCCGGAACCGTGACCACATCCGTCTGCTGGTAGGCCGCCTCCGATGCAAGCTTCGCGCCCTGCACCCCCTGCAACCAGAAAGCGCGCGCGGCGACGACGAGGAAGCAGAGGAGGAATCCGGCGAAGAGGAGTCCGATCCGTCGCTCGATCGTCCTCATCTGATGGTCCTAGTAACCGGTTCCAGCCGCGGCGAGACGCCGAGCCGCGGTTTCCAGATCACCTGAACCCACCTGCACGTAGCCGATCCGATCGAGCGGTGCCGCGGCCAGGCCCAGAGCCGCCGCGTCGTGCCGAACTCGAGCGGCCCCGGACTGTTGTGCGTCGCGGCTGCGGAGGATCGAATTCTCCTGGGCAAGCGCCTGGATGTTCTGATCGATGTGACCGGCCTTTGCGGCAAGGCTGAGCGTGACCACATTCAGCGCCACGATTCCCACCAACAGCACGCCAAGCACCGCGATCCAGGCACGTCCCCTGGTCATCCGGACCATCAGGCTGGAGTCGGGCAGCCGTCCAACCGCCGTCGCGGTGCCGACGGCAAGCGGGATCAGCTGGCCGGCCGGGTGGCGCG
>JBAVGD010000259.1:0-2334 GCA_049684635.1 Solirubrobacterales bacterium
TCCGGCGCCGCCACGAAGACATTATGCAACACGGCAGTCGTGATTTGGTAATAAACGAGTACGGGCGACGCGGCTCAATCCCGCACAGGGCAAACATCTCTTGCTAGTACATCTTAGTAAGACACGCTATAGTCATTGCGCACGGTGACCTTCTTCAACCGAGCCGATGAGCTGGCGGCGCTGGCCGAGCGCCTGGATTCGCCCCGGGCCGAGTACTTCGTCCTCTATGGCAGGCGCCGGGTGGGCAAGAGCGAGCTGCTCCTGCACTTCGGCGAGCGTTGCCGGCAGCTCTACTTCGAGGCGACGTCCGGCAGCAGTCGCGATCAGCTCGACGATCTCTCCGCCGAGCTGGCCACCCTGACCGGTCGCCGGATCTACGCCGAGCAGCCCTTGGCGAGCTGGCGCGCCGCCTTCGCCGCCTTCTCGGAACTGCTCGAGCAGGGCCAGACGATGATCGTGCTCGACGAGTTCCAGTTCATCGCCCGCCAGGAGCCGGAGATCGGCTCGCTGCTGAACCGCTTCGCGCGGGAGCACGCCGGCAACCCCGATCTGCTGCTCTGCCTGTCCGGCTCCGACATCAGCTTCTTCGAGAAGCAGGTGGTCGGATACGGAGCGACCACCTACGGGCGCCGCACGGGCTCGCTGAAGCTGCAGCCGTTTCCCTGGGCGGAGATCGGCGCCTTCACTCCGGGGTGGGACGTCGAGCAGCGGATAAGGGCCTGGGCGGTGTTCGGCGGCGTGCCCTACTACCTGGAGGAGATCGATCCCGCGAGACCGCTGGGCGAGGCGATCCTGCGCGCCGTCCTGTATCCCGACGGCCTGCTGCGGGACGAGCCGCGCTTCCTCCTCTCCCAGGAGAGCCGCCTGCGCGACATCGATACCTACATGTCCTGCTTACGGGCGATCTCAGCGGGGGTGACCCGGCTCAACGAGATCGCGCAGCGAATCGGCCGGCGCCGCTCTGAGGAGGCGCGGCCCTTCCTGCAGACGCTGGAGGAGATGGGACTGGTGGAGCGCCGCTACCCGGTCACGCGTTCCGGCGGGGGCGGCCGGGTGAGCTACGCGATCACCGACCCCTTTCTGCGTTTCTGGTTCCGCTTCGTCGCGCCGAGGGAGAGCCGCCTCCATACCCGTGAGCAGGCGGAGCGCTACATGGAGCAGGCGATCGCGCCGCAACTCGACAAGTTCGTCTCCGAGGACGCCTTCGAGCGGGTCTGCCAGGGCTGGCTGCTGAGCGAGCTCGAGGACGCTGTGGACGCGGGATGGTGGTGGGGGCCGATCCGCAGGCGGGAGAGCGGAAAGCCGCGCAGTCGCTCATACGAGGCCGACGCGGTGGCGGTGGGGGAGGGGGGCGAGATCCTTGCCCTTGGATCGTGCAAGTGGCCCGCTGCCGGTGGCGATGGCCATGAGCACGGCGCCGAGGAGCTGGGCAAGCTGGAGATCGTCAGGGAGGAGCTGAATGCCCCTGAGGCCCGCCTTTACTTCTTCGATCGGGTCGGTTTCTCGTCGCGGCTGAGGGAGCTCGCGGACGAGCGCGACGACGTTCGACTCGTCCTGGCCGGCGAGCTCGGCTGAAGCCCAGGCGTCGGCACTCCGGTTACGGCGCCGTGCAGCTCAGGGAACGAGAGCGGTTCGCGAATGAGTTGATAGCCGAGACGGGCGGGCTGAGCTCAGCTCGTCGGAATCCCGAACAGCCTTTCGTGCAGCCCGTAGAGCAGGGCATGGACGAGGCTGAGGTCGCGGCAGGGCGTAGTCGGCGGGGTGAAGTCGCTCCTGCGACAACTAGAACGTGCCGGTAAAGCCAGCCAGGAATTCGCGGACGGTCGCAACTGCCTCTCGGCGCAGCCGCGCCCTGTTTTCCTCGTCCTCGGGCGTTGCGAGGAACGCCGCATAGGCGTTTGGTCCGTCTTGCTCGACATCGCGAAAGCGTTCATCCAGAAGCGTGAGCGCCTCGTCTACCTGAGCGTGCCCGGCAACTGCGCTCGAGCGCGACGCCTTCCCTGCCGAACGAGGATCAGACTCCGCGTGAAGGAGAGTGAACACCAAGTCGTAGGCGTCCTTATTCTCATGTCGGTCCTGGAACGCAAGGATCTTGAGCACGGTGTAGGGCAAGAGATTCGCCACTCGCACTGCAACCTTGGATTGGCCGCCATCGTCGAGTCGTTTGCCTTCGATCTCACATTCGATGAAGTCGTCGCGGAGGAGGTGCGCGCCGCGGATATTCAGGGCGGCGAGCTTTGATCCCGTGAACTCGCCCTTGGGCCGGAAGATTCGTCCCGGCTCGACGTCGTCGGTCTCGCAGAGGAACTCGACGACGACGGCGACTCCCTCGAC
>JBAVGD010000260.1:0-2503 GCA_049684635.1 Solirubrobacterales bacterium
CGCCCGGAGAGATCGGAAGGCTCGTCGGGAAGACCGCGATGCCGGGCCCGCTTGTGGTCTGGTCGCCGCTGCTGGCAGTCGAGGTGAAGGTGCCATCCCCGTTGTTCCGGATGATGCGGAGCTTGAAGGTGGCACTTGCGGCGGCGTTTACGCGCCACCTGGTGACCACACCGGTGCAGGGGGCTTGCATCGTCTGCGCAGGCACGTCGGCGGTGCCCTGAAAGGTGCAGGCGGGGTCGCAGCCCGCGATACCTGTGTTGCTAGTGTCTGCGACGTTGGCGCCGATCGTCACGGCGGCTGCGGCGGGAGCCGAGGGCGTCAGCGCACTCAGCAGAGCGATAAGACCTGCAGCGGAACCGATCCTCTGCACCAAACATCCCTCCAATCGGACTTACGACTCGGCCCGCGTGATCCGGCTACGGGCCGATGCTATTCGGCCTCATCAGGCGCGTCAAGCCGGGAGCGCAGAGCTGTCCCTTTGCAGCAAAGCGGCGCTGATTGAACGTCACGGATTGGAAATTGCATTGCGCGACTTGCGAGTGCGACGCCCGCAAGCTGTAGGGCGATCACTCTCGACGAGCATCGCTCGTTTGGAACGGCGACGTCCGAGCTCTCGCTTGGCCTGGCGATACGAGAGCGGGCGGCTCGTCAGCTATGGCTGTCGAGCCTCGTCCCAAGCGAGCGCCTCATCCCGCTGACCGACACGCACGCAGCCACACCAAAGCGTTCAAGGTACTGGTTCCGGAAAATATCGCGCCATGCGTAAGCGCTGAATGGCTCGGCCCGCTGGGGCGCGGCACGTTCAAACCTCGGAACCAGATTTTCAGAGTAGGTGTGACGGTCAGGGCAGGCGTTCGAGGGCGACGATCGCGCGGTCGAGGCTGGGCGACGCGGTTCGCGCACGTGCAGGATCCCAGTGGGATCGTCCAAAGTCCAGTACAAGACCCGTGAACTGTCGGCCAACTGTTCGTCCGGACGATGAGGTGGGAACCATGCCATTTCGTATGCGACTCGACGAGGAGCTACGGCAAATATTCACGAGTGTCTGCTTTGGATCGAGCAGCTCATCGGGCGACGCCGAGACCGCGGTCAATTTGACCTTAAAGTATTCCGCGACCGCTTCCCGATCGGCCAGAAGCCACGCCTCCAACTCGCGCTCAGCGATCCGCAATACCGTTGTCACAGAGTGTGGACCTTCACCGACCAAGTGTCTTACGAGGGCGGGAGCGCAGTCCTTACCAAGAGTGGGGTCAAGATCCCGCAGGACTAGCATCGGATGCCTGTTCGACGGTCTACACCAACGCGCAACACGCTTGTCGATCTTGCCATGACCGCCCACTGGGAAAACTGCGGCGATGGAGTGTCCGGCCGCTTCAACTACGCGCTGTACAAATGGCTCGTCCGTATCACCCTCAACGAAGACGCGTAGGTGGCTGCTCATTCTGAGACTGATTGCGCGAGGCGCTCGAGTTCGGGGGGCCGTGTGTGTGCCGGTAGCGCCTCGGCAAGGGTAAGCCCAAGGTCTTCGATCTCTTCACGAACGTCATCGAGATCGGACACGAGCGTCGCCACAGTCCCGCCTGGACCCGGCTTCAAGAGGGCTACCTCATCGAGGCCCAGCCCCTCGTCCTGCATCACCTCCCCGGCATGCGTGCTCACGAACACTTGTCGGTCCGTACGCTGCTGAGCAGACGCAAGCATCGTGGGGAGAAGGCGGACGATGCTCGAATGCAGAGATAGCTCGGGCTCCTCAAGGAGGACAGGTCCGGCATTCTTGCCTTCCTCCTGCAGAGCCCAGAGCAGGCCGATCAGCCGGAGCGTGCCATCAGAGAAATCGCGCTCATTTTGACGAGCTCCGACCTTGCGCCAGTGCGCGTACCTGGCCTCGAGATGAGGGCGCCCCTCTGCATCTCGCTCAAGAGTCAGTTCGTCGAGCTGGGGAACCGCAATCTGTAGAGCGTTGTTGATGCGATTAAGCATCGTCGTTCGCCTTCGTTGGGGAGAGCGTGCAACCCGTTGTAGAAAGTCACCGCCAAAGGGATCGTCCACACGATCGGCTCCTCTATCTGGCTCACGGATCACCTGTGGGACGAGGTGTAAGTATCGGGTTGACGCGAAGAATTCAGCGGCCGCTCGGAACTCACGGTTCGCGTTCACTTGCTCAAGGAAGGTTTGCGTGAGCCGATCGGGATCATCCTCGTCGTCCTTATCAGGACGGCAAATAATTGTGTCGCCGTCCTGCTCAACGGTCTCTTGGTGTACGACGGGTCGCCGGTGGCCTCGTCGCTCTGTAGTGAACTCGAGTGTGTAGGTCCAGCGGTTGGGCGCCTCATCGTCACCAATGGTTGCCGCGATCAGCACCCGACCATGATTGAAGGCGCCAGCCGCAAGATTCCGAACCCGGGGTACGCCACCACGTATCTTGAGCGCCTGCTGAAAGCCACCTCCATCGACAGCCAAGTCGCGCAAGAACCGTATAGCGTCAAGAAAGTTAGACTTTCCG
>JBAVGD010000261.1:0-4504 GCA_049684635.1 Solirubrobacterales bacterium
CATTAACAGTGGTTGCGCCGCGTTACTTTCACGTAACGCGGCCGCCCCCGTGTGCCTTTCGTTTCTTCGATCCTTACAGCGTTGCGATGGCCGGTGATGCGGTTCTTATGGCTCGGGCTACGCCTAGGCTCAGGCTCAAATCACTCCACGGCCTCACGTGACGCGTCAAGCTCGCGGGGTTGGAGCTCTGTGCCTGCCGCCCACAGGCGTTCCATAGCCTCGATGACCTGCCAGTCGCTGAAGCCCTCTAGAGCGGCTTCGGCAAGCGGTTGGCCGTGCGCCATCTTCTGTAGCTCGGCACGGTAGGCAGCCACGCTCTCGGCGTCGATGCTGAAGCGCTCCGTCTTTTGCTGGCCGTGACCCATGGCTTTCGTGCCTGATGGGGGCGAAGTTCAGCGCGCTGATCGCTTAGTCAGGCAGAGGACATGTTACCGCATTGGCGGGCTATATCCCGTCTTGCGGGAATCGGCAAGGAGCCCTACGGTGTCAGGACGTAGACAGGGGGTGGCTATGGCCAGCCCCAGAGGAAAGAGAGAGGCCAGTCGAGCGCTGGCACTAGGCGCACTGGTGCGCAAGCTGCGCCGGGAGCGTGGCTACACGCTCAATGAGCTAGCCGAGCGCATTCCGATGTCGGCGTCCAATCTGTCTCGGCTGGAGCTGGGCAGTCAGGGTCCGCCCGCTGACGAGAGCATCGAGCGGATCGCTGCCGCCCTGGACGCGCCAGCTGCCGAATTGCTGCAAGCCGCCGGTCGGTCTACAGGAGGGCAGTCTTTCGAGGAAGTAGTCCTCAGCAAGCTCGACGCCATCAGCCGGGATGTGCGCGAGGTCAGGGACGCTGTGACCCGTAAGCCCAAATCCTCCTAACACGGCAACCCGCGAGATTGCGCATCGGATGCTCTAGCGTTGACCGCATGGCGACGGTTCCGGCAATCTGTGAAAGCTGCGGTGCCATTTGGGGTGCTGAGAACTTCATCGGGGGAAGCGGCTCAACAAACATCCAAATAACCGGAAGCAAGGTCGGTCCTTGTCCGCAATGCGGGGGCTGGGGCAGCATCCCGGACGGGGTCTACGACCTTCAAGACGACATGCTGCAAGTGGTCAAGTCGGCCAACGTTTCCCCCGACGTGTTGCAGGGCTTAATCCGACTGCTGGAATCTCTGCGGCGCGGGGAGATAACTGATGCCGAGGTTATCGAGAAAGCCGAGACTGATACCCCCGACCTAGCGCCGGTCATCAGGCAAGTGCTGGCGAAGTCGGACCGGACTAAATGGCTAGGGATTCTCCTAGCGATCATCGGCATATATCTCCAATTACAGACCCCGAAGCCTCCAACCGCAGAAGAAATCGCCAGGGAGCTTCGACGTGACCCTGTCCCAGGGCTGGTCGTGCCTCCGACGCGTGCGAGCCAGCCATCTCGTCAGACGCCCTCCAAAAGGTCGATCAGACACAAGCGCCCTCCGAAGGCTTACGGCAAGAGCAAGCCCCGGAAGTCCGGGAAACGGCGCCGCTAGCTCCCCTACCTCCATCTTCCCAGTTATTGCTTTAGAAACTGACGAGGGATCTGACCATTCGATAGGGTCTTGCTCCAGTGGGGATCGCAATGCCACCATCGCTGGGAGGTTCGGCAGGTCGACTGGCTGCTACGCGAGCGTTATTGGCCGCTCACCGCATGCGGGTACTAGATGATCTTTGGACGGCGCAGCTGGATTCCATCGATCCCAACGATCAAGGCAGCCTCGAACGCGAATTCGAGGGCATCCAAGCCCTTGGGACAGAACTTCAAGAAGCCGTTCGAGAACTTCCGGAGCCTGCCCAGATTCTTCAAATGATGCTCTCGAACATCGACGACAGGACATTCGACGAGGCCCTTGATACAACGCTACAGGCGGCGTGGGAGACAGGCATATTTGCTGGAGAGCCAGGCGCACCTCTCCGCTCTGAAGATTTCTCTCAGGACTCACTCCGGCTGGAAGTGATTGATGCCTGCACCTACATCATGGAGCAGGCATCTGATGAAGAAGACTTGATTTCGGAGAAGCTCCGGCGTTTGGAGACTGGCGAGTTTCAGCGCGGCGACGTTCGATTTCCTTTTCGATGCGCCGGATGGCTACTCCTCTGTGGAGGCGGGGTTGCTTTGGTGGTTGCGACGGGAGGAGGAGTTCCTCTAATCATCGCTGGAGTGGCGGTAGACGTTGGCAAGGACGCCTACTCATGGAAAGACAGTGGTTGCCCCAAGGCGTGGAGGGAAATACGCCAACATAAGGCGGAGTAGTGGCCCTTTGTGGCTCACCGTCCTGGCTCAGTTGGGTTGCGCATTGAATCGGACTCAGGTGGCGGCTGCGGCTTAGACTCGCCCCCGTGCCTGCCGACCTCACGGGAGTCAAGCGACGGATCGCTCACGCTCAGCGCGACCTCGATGCGCTGAGGGATGAAGTCGCCGCCTATATGGAGCCATCGCCATATCGCGTCGTCGTTGAGCGTGACGGCGATAGTGAGGCCATCCGCACCTATATCGACCGCGAACCTGACCCCGACTGGGCAATCAAGTTCGGCAGCGTCGGGGTCCAAGCACGCACGGCCTTGGACCATCTGGTCTTCCAACTCGTCATCGACAGCGACAATCCGGTCTCCAAACGCACGCGCACACAGTTCCCGATCTTCGAGAACGAGGGGGACTACAGGGAGCACCGCGAGCGGATGCTGAAAGGGGTTGCCAGCCGCCACAGAAAGGTGATCGCTCGCCTCCAGCCGTACCACAGAGGGAAACGGGCTTTTGAAGACCCACTCGCCATCCTCGCCACGATCACCAACCGCGACAAGCATCGGGAGGACCACGTTGTCCTGGCGGGAGCCGGCCGGGCTACCTATCGCCTCGACCGAAGCTTGATCCAGCCTCCCGTCGAAGACTTGACAATCACCATCGACCGTGGCCCTCACGAATCCCAGCGGATAACGGATGGCGGTGTGCTCTTTGGTATTGAGAATCAACCCTCTCCGGAAGCCCCTGACGAGAAAATCAAGCTCGAACTTGACGACCTCCACGCCGTTCTCTTGTTCGAGGGAGACAGACCCGTCTCCCTCGATGACCTGAGCCGAGCCGTCACACACGCCTCGGAAATCGTGGAGCGATTCTCCAACCGCATCAAGCCATAGATCCCACGGGGTCATGGCGCTTTCCGCGCGTGGGGCGCTACCCCAGAGCGGGCCTGTACGATCCCGCTCTGTGAGCCGCAATCCGAGTTTCGCTAGTCCCTCCTAGACACCCGCATACTGAAATGGCGCTCTACGGCTCTGCCTTCTACTGAACGCGAAATTCGACCTTGTGGCCGATGTGTCACTCAATGCCAGTGATTAGCCGGTACTCGCCGTAGCTGACGCGCTCGAATCGCGGGGGGTGGCGTAAGGCGCCCTCGGATAGGCAGCTTTTGACGGTGCGGTGGTTGACGGGCCGGTCAAGCAGACGCTCTACCGCGCGATGAATGTCCGCGACATGAAGCGGCTCGGTCGCGTCGGTCAAGACTTCCCTGACGGCCCCGGAGATTTCGCCGATGCGACGTGGGGAAGGAACCGGCTGGCTGGGAGCTTTGGTGGCTTCTCGGAGCAGCCTCTTTCGGAGCGCGTTCAGACGTGCGAGCTGATCGGCAGTTCCGCTTTTGGAAAGTGCTCCGTTTAGGCGTATCGCGAGGTCCGGGAGGCATCACCAAGCAACCTCCTCACTGCGATCCATTCACGTCGCACGTCGTCTACGACGGCGTTCTGCCTTGACGAACGGCGTATGGCGGGGTAAGGCGGCACATCCGGCGCTCTCGCCGGTGGCCATGCAACCGCTGGGTGGTCAGATCGACTCCGGGTCGAACGCCGAGGCATCGGTGAGGCCGAGCCAGTCCAGCATCTCCTGGTGCTGCTCGTGGGCGGGATCGGCGAGGATCTCCTTCAGTTCCGCGTACCCCCAGCGCCCGCCGCAATCCTCCGGGGGGCAGGCGCCCTTGGCGGCCACGAGGACCGGGTATCGAACCCCGGGCTCGGCGTCTAGAATTTTCTCGACGACGATCTCATGCTCCCAGTTGTCGCCGAGATCGTAGGTGTAGAGGAGGTGATCGCCGACGTCGCCGAGGAGTTGGTTGAGGCTCACCCGGCGCTCGTCGATGAGTCCGAGTTCCGGCTCGGGAACCCCGAATTGTTCATCGCCGCTTTGGAAGACGTGCAGGTGATAGCCCGCCCAGCCGAAGGCGGCCAGGATCGCCTCCTCCAGCAGATCGAGCGTGGTGTCGGCGCGGAGCTGCAGCCGCCGCCAGACGGGCGGCTTGGACACCCCCAAGAGCTTGACCTTGATCTGCACGACGTCGCCGCCCTGACCTCGACCCTCCCTCTTCATTGCCTTGCGAGGAGGGTGTCGACGAGACCGGTGAGCTGCGAGGTGCTGCGATTGCCGTTCGCGAGCGAAACCTGCACGAAGGGTCGAAAGACCGGCTCACCGAGACGCGTCGACCGCGCATCCTCCCGG
>JBAVGD010000262.1:0-2620 GCA_049684635.1 Solirubrobacterales bacterium
CCCTAGCGGCGTCATCCAGACTGTCCCGGATCGTGGCGGAGCGGGCGAGAAGTTGCGCGAGCATCAGCTTCTCGACGGGCGGTCGGCGTGTGCCACGGGGCGTGGCGAGATCGAAAAGCGCCTTGGTGATGTAGGCATTGACGGGAAGACCGGACGCCTCGACGCGACGACGGAACTCGTCCCGCAGCTCGGCTGGCGGGCGGTAGGAGACAGGGGCGTCTCGTTTCTTGTCGGTCTTCTCCGTCATGTTGCCCAAGCTAGGCGCGTCCGTCAGCCGCCCGCCTCGTGCGATCCTCGCGGGTTCCGGGGCCGCGTCTGCCCCGGTCGATGGGTTCCCAAGGGAGAAGCGAAGTCTCCCTTGCGGTCGAAGCCGACGCCGAAACGCCGGTCGTGGTTCAGGACGCGAAAGTCCTGACCGTGGGTCACAAGGGGCGCGGATAGCCCTTTGTTCGATGGGGTTCAGGGGAGAGCGGAAGTCTCCCCGATCGCGCGGCTCAAGCCGCCGCGAAACGCGCAACGATGAGTCGTTGCGCTCAGCCGGAAAGGGCTCGATGCCCTTTAGCGATAGCGGTCGGCTGATCCAACCCCTTAGCAAGCGCGTCGTGCAAGACGCGTGAGCTTAGGGGTTGCCCTGGGGGTCGATGGGGGATGGGAAATCCCCTCGCAAGGTGAGCGCGGTACTACCGCGCACACCTTGTACCAATCACTGTCGGATCAGTGCGCCCATACTTAGATTGTAAGCCGGGAATGCTTAATTTCGGGTGTGCACCACAGTCTTGATCTAAGTATTTGTGATGTGCACTGCAATATCTATATCGCGAGGATTGTACGAGGAAAAGCTGAATCTGCTTCGCTGATTATCCGCTCATGACGACTGCCGGACCTTCGGGCTCCTTGTAATGCACATCCCAACGGCGGTCGCTGAAACGGAGACCACCGATGTCCGACGCAAACAGCCAACCCGTCAAACCTACCCGTGAAACTTACGATCCATTGCAGCAGGCTTACGAGACTCTGAATCGCGCTCTCTTCGAGGCCGCGCTTCCGAATTGTCTCATCTCGCTTCAACGCCACAAGCAGAGCTACGGGTATTTTTGCAGCGATCGTTTCGGACGTGCCGACGGCACGCTCACCGATGAGATCGCCCTTAATCCTTCTCACTTCCGGGACAGGTCCCAAGAGGACATTCTCTCCACCTTTGCCCACGAAATGGTCCATCTATGGCAGCACCATTTTGGCAAGCCGGGCCGGGGTCGCTATCACAACATGGAATGGGCCGAGAAGATGAAATCAATCGGCCTGCAACCCACCTCTACCGGAAAGGAAGGCGGAGCCGAGACCGGCGATGCCATGGATCACATGATCGTGCCCGACGGTCTGTTCGACCGGACGGTCCGCAAGCTTCTCGCGCGCGGCTTGGTCATTTCGTGGATCGAGCAACCGGCTCGGACAGCCGCGTCAGGCGACGATGCCGGTGACGATGAAGAGAGCAAAAACAAGAGCGGCAAGCGCGTCCGGTATGTCTGCCCGCACGGCGACATGATGGCTTGGGCAAAGCACGGTGCGAAGCTCGTCTGCGGCGAGCACATGGAGCCGATGGATGTCCATCAACCGACTCCCCGTGGCTATCGCGATATAACGCCGACCTCTGAAGACCCGGCGTCAGAAGAAGACGCATAAAAAGGCGGCGCGGGCTTATGAAGCCCGCGCCTTGTCGCATGTGAAGGAAGCCGTGAGGCGGGGCTATTCCCCCGCCTCTTCGTTTGCGGGCTGGCCATCGTCGATGGGCGCGGCCTCTTCCTTGTCCTCCAGCTCGTAGAGCGTCAGGGCGCTCACCAACTGCGTGCCGGACAGCTTCACATAGAGCGAGCCGTCGTCATTCTGCCACGCAACCCCGATACGCTCGTAGGTGGCCTTCTTGCCGTAGCCGTGACGCACCTTGGCGACATGGGTCGGCAGTTTGGCCTTGGCGTTGCTGCGGGCGTTCGCGGTTTCGGTCGATTGGTTCGTGTTAGTCATGGGTCTTCTCCTTTGTTGAACGGGCTGGCCTTTCCAGCCTTACCCGCCGGACAGCAGGCCGCCGGGGACGTGTCCCCAACACGGGAGGCCCGCAGGGCCGAATGGAGCGGGCCGGAGAAGGACACGCCGCAGAGCATCCCCGCCGGTCTGATAAACGGCTTTTGGGGTACAAGGCTGAAAGAAGAACAGCCCCGTTCCGGACAAAGGAAAACAGAAGCCCTGACGGGCGAACCGACCGAACCGCCGCCCGCACCTGCCAACGGCGCGGACAGGACAAACCCGACTACAACAGGCGACAGGTGAAACGGCGCCGGCCACGGCCGCCACCAGCATCGGCGGTGCCCCGGCGGAATGACTCTTCACGGCTCGCTGTGAAGCCCTCCGGCGCGCGAGGTTGGTGCGAGGATTGTGCACATGCGCCAGACGGACAATGACCGCGACCTGCCAAACGATGGCGGCAAACGGAGACGCGGCAATGACCTCCTTCCTCGAAGACTTCACACGCGACATTCCACGCGGGCTTAGCTCGCGCTACCTCAAGCAGCAGACGGCGCCGCAAGCGCGCTGGCAGACGCCGGAGGTCATATTGGAGCGCAAGGCG
>JBAVGD010000263.1:0-8897 GCA_049684635.1 Solirubrobacterales bacterium
GAGTTCCCGTATATCTCCGGTGTACCAGAGGCGCAGTATCACGTCGTAGCCGCCGAGTAACTCGTACACGTGCGCGGAGCCAACGCCAAACTCAAGTAGCTGACTACGCAGATCTTCGGCGATGTCAGGGTAAACAGGCTCGAAATACAGCCGCACGAAATACAACGTCTCCCCGCGGCGGCGGTGTAGCGTCTCGTGTGCGACGTAACCGTCGATCGCCTTCAGCGTCATGTCTTGCATGCTCTTAGACCACCGGTCGATCTAGCAGCCCCCGGGGTGCTGCGCGTCATCAGCCGACCCGCAGTGCGTGATGCCCAGGAAACGTCAGGAGTGTCGTTGCGGGTCGCACTGTGGCGAGCGGCTCTTTCAGATCAAGTGTGGTGGCCTGCCACTGCCGACTGGCTTCTCGGCCAACGTAGCTGCTGTCGCGCCAAACAATCTCGCCATCTTTGAGTACGTACTGGATGGCCGTCACGTAGTGGTGCCCTGAAGTTGTCGATGCGATCCCGAGCACCGAATCGTGCTGGCGTGCATCATGTCGAGCGGAAAGGGCTCGACTGGCAAGGACTGGCACGAGGATCACAAGCGTGACGGCGGCGATCAGCAGCGACCAGAGATCGGAGAGGCCGAGGATACGGGTGAGCAGGGCCTCCACCGCACCGATTAGCGCTGCGTAGAGTAGACCGGTTAAATGTCGTGAGCCCATCTGCTATCCAAGTCTAATAAGAGTCCAGGCGAAGCCGAAAATACCCGTGACGGCTCCGCAATAAGCTGCCCACTCGCCGTACATAACGTCGGGGTCGTATGATTTGCGAAACGCAGCAGCGGTCGCTCCGACCACGGCACCAAATCCGCCAAATGCGGCCACGCGCTCGACCACGGTCGTAACCTTGTCGTAAAGGTCAGCGTCCATCCATGGCGATCCTAACGAAAGCGGGCATGCCCGTGCGGAAGCTACCGCTGCGCTGCACCTCATGGCATGCTCCGTTCATCTATAGATTGCTGGATGTCGTGAAGCTTTGAGTGCCTTGAAATGCTGGCCTGGTCGGTGCCGTGCATCCTCTGCCAATGAGATGTCGAACATTGGAGGCGACCCGCCTTTCGCGCAAAGCGAGAGAGCGTCGGCCGGTGACCTACGCTCTCTCGGCTCGGTCCGGACTACGGCCGCCCGAAGTGCTCGGCGTGGTTGCGCTCAAGCTCATCCAAAAGCGTTTGGACGAGCTCCTTGCGATCGTTGTGCGGCATCACGTTGCGTGTGCTGTTGTGATCCTCAAGGAAGTATGCCTCCTCACCGTTTACACGGATCGTGATATCCAAGGCGTAGCCGCTGAGCTGCCCTCCACCGCGCTTCTTTTTCGTACGACGCTCGATCCGGTACGGCGCGCCTTCCTTGGTCTTCACTTTCGAGGTCGGGCTGGAACTACCAGCGTCCCGATGAGACATGGATCTACCTCCATCCTCGGCCGGGCGCTAACTCCCAGCCGGTTGAGTCTTGTGCCCTAACAAGGCTACTGATTCGGCGCGCGGCTCAAACTCGGTGTCGCGCGAAGTGAAAGCCGGACGGGGCGCTGACACCGTGCCCGCATCTCTACCAGTCTGGAAGGATCAAGATCTCTCTCCAGGGTGCGCCACGCGGTCAAAGGATGCATGCGCGACCAGGGCCCTTTAGCCTTTTCGGCCAAATCGCATGCGGCGGGGTCCAACGTCTTGGTGTGCTGCCTCGGCCATTTGCTCGCGGGCAGCCGTTGCGTCGTCCCATCTCTGCTCATTAACTGCGAGCTCGAAGTTGCGCGTTGCATGCATCACCTCTCGTGCACCGAATACTTCGATGCCCTGTCGGAAGTGGGCAAAGTGAATCGCTGCGCCAGCAAGTTTTCGCGGTGGCGCCGGCTCCTCATGGGCATTCCTAAAGTCATCGGCAGCACCCAGTAACTGGTGATAATTCGACTGCCGATGTTCGTGGTCCTTGCGGGCATTTCGGTAGCGCTCCAGGCCTATGCCTCCAAACAGCCCGACGACCAGGCCGACAATCAAGCTCAGTAGCTCAAACATCTGAGCGATTTTGGCAGTGTGCGTGGATCCCGCGCGCGCGTCGAAGCGCCGCCGCGCGTGAAGCACCGCTATTTCGAGACGGCAGAGATCGAGATCCTCTCGATTGGGCTCTATCGTCGGGTCGATGGTCATCGGCGACATTGCCTCCGGCATCGCTGCACTCGCTGCCCTCGTCACGGTCTACTACGCACGCGCAACCGTCTTGCAGGCGCGCGAGGCGAGTCGGGAGGCTTCGGCTGCTCACAGCGAGGAGATGGATCGCGAGGCGAAGCTCTTGGAGGAGACGCATGCCGCCCACGAGCAGGAGATGGCCGCAAGGGGGCACGCGCTGGAGCGTGAGCTTTGGCTTCAGCGGTTGGCGCAGCTCGGCAAGCTGCAGGATCTGCTTTGGGAAGCCGCCGACATTGCTCGGTCCGAGATCAGCAACCCACCAGAGAGGATCGAGGGGCAGCCAGGGACCTGGACGCGCTTGACCGGAGTTCTCCTGCGCGTCGAAGCCGCACTGGTAAGCCTTGAGCTACTCGAAGGGCCGTCGTTGCCGGAGATCAGGCAGATGGCCACCGAGTGCCGGCAGATTCATACACCCGCAGCGCGAGTCGTGAGCGAGACGATGAGCGCGCTTCAGATCACGCTGCATCTCGCAGAAAGCGACGCGGCGTTCAAAGCGCCTGGCGATGAGGATTGATCACCGGTCCTCGCTGCTCCATTCGCGTGAAGGGGTACTTGCCGCGAGCAATTACGTCTCGGCATTGCCTGCTGGGGGACGCGACAGCGTGACGAAATAGGCCCTCGGCTACCCGAGCGCGGTGCTTCTGCGGCGCGGCGTCGCCCGATTGCTGCCGTTCCACGAACGACGGAGCGTAAGCGCACGCCCATGCGATCGGTTTGCGATCGGCGCCGCCCTGCCCGGGCGGGTTTGAGCGGCGCTGACCGGCAACGCCAGCAGCTCCGCAAGAGGCAGAGCATCGCGCGCGATCCCGCTTTGGACCGCGGAATCTGGCTTGGTTAGCGGAGGGGGTGGGATTCGAACCCACGAGAGACCTTGCGGCCCCCAACGGTTTTCGAGACCGCCCCGTTCAACCACTCCGGCACCCCTCCGTGGCTCTAGCAAGCGAGATCGTAGCGAGGGCCAATCTGGAGGGAACGCCGGAGGGAACGAACCCGACCCGAAATCCATCGACCTGGGGGCTTAGGACTGGCTGCTCGATAGGTCCGGGCAGCGACTGAATCAGGATTGTGTGAAATCCCCTGTGGGCGGGGGCGCGACTGACACCCTGCTCTCATCGCCCGGGGCCGGCCTGAGAATCAAGACCTCGGCCGGCGCGCGATCGAGCAGCCACACGAGGTCATCTCCGCTAAGGCCGTTCGTGCCCGTCGCGCCCGCCGGCACAACGACGCGATCGACGGACTCTGCCTCCAGCAGGCGTGCCAGTGCGTGCCGGTAGGAGCGGCCTCGCTCGATCCGGGCGTCCACGGGAACGTGCTGGGCAGTCGCCCGCTGTTCGATCGCCTCCAGCATCGGCATCGCCTGTCCGGCCTGACGCGGAATCGCGCAGTCGAGAGGCAGGCGCTTGGGGACCGTGGCGAGGTACGCGGGCATCAGCGTCGCATCCTCGGCTCGCGAGAGCCGCAGCGCCGCGTCCAGCGCCCGTCGCGAGATCTCGGTCCCAGTGAAGGGAAGGAGGATGCGGTGGATCGCCTCGGGTTTCTCGCTGCGGCGACCGATTCGCCAGCGCCGGGCCAACAGGTAGCCGCCCAGAGCCCCCGCGACCAGCGCCAAGCTGACGACTACCGGCTCGTCCATCTCTCCTCCTCTCCGACCCGGAAGGCAACGATCCGCACATCCACCCCCGGCGGCGTGGCCGTCATCAGGCGCTGGGGCAGCGGTTCGCGCAGGCGTGCGAATCCACGCCTGGGCTTCGATTCGCCGACCATGATGTAGGTGGAGCCGCGTTCTTTGACCACACGCGCGACGGCAGCGACGAGATCATCGTGCTCCTCGATCAGGAGCGTCGCGCCGAGCACCGAAGCGAGCTGGCGCAGCGCCGTCACCTGACGCTCGATCTCGCCCTCCACCGACTGACCGGGAGGCTTCACCCAGAGCAGGTCGAGGTCGGTGCCAAGCCGCTGCGCCGAGCGCCAGGCCCGGCGCACGAGGCGCTGCGCGGAGGGCTGGGGGCGGACCAGGGCCAAGAGCCGCTCGCCGACCGCCTTCGGCGCCTCCGAGGCGATCCGCTCCTCCTTGCGCGTACCCAGAGGCTCGACCTGCTCCAGCGTGAGCCGCTTGGACTCGACGTCTTCGGCAACCTGGCGCAGGCTCACCTCGCGAAGCGCCGCCAGATTCTCGATCCGAAAGAAGTTGTTGAGCGCCGCGTCGATGCTCTCGTCGGGGTAGATCTTGCCAGCGCGAAGACGGGCCACCAGCGCCTCCGGGGTCAGGTCGATCAGCACCACCTCATCCGCCGCCCCCAGCACCGAATCGGGCACCGTCTCTCTCACCCGCACGCCAGTGAGCTCGGCGACCTGATCGTTCAGCGACTCCAGGTGCTGGACGTTGACCGTGGAGAAGACATCGATCCCGGCGCCCAGCACCTCGGCGATGTCTTCGTAGCGCTTGTGGTGCTCGATGCCCGTCGGGTTGCTGTGGGCGAGCTCGTCGATCAGCGCCAGCTCCGGGTGCCGGGAGATAAGCGCGGGCAGGTCCATCTCCTCGACGGTGACGTCGCGATAGGTGACCGAGCGCCTCGGCACCACCTCGAGGCCGCGCGCCTGGGCGATCGTGTCCTCTCGCTTGTGCGGCTCCAGGTAGCCGATCGCGACGTCGCGCCCGGCGTCGGCCTCGGCGTGACCCTCCTGCAGCATCCGGTAGGTCTTCCCGACGCCTGCCGCCATGCCAAGGAAGATCTTGTAGCGACCCTGGGACACGGCGCCTCCCGCTCAGGCCCCCAGCAGGTTGTGGACGATCAGGTCGATCAGCTTTATGCCGAGGAACGGCGCGATCAGGCCGCCGAGGCCGTAGATCAGCATGTTGCGCCGCAGGAGGGCGGTGGCGCCGATCGGTCGGTAGCGGACGCCTCGCAGCGAGAGCGGGATCAGCAGCGGAATGATCAGCGCATTGAAGATCACGGCAGAGAGGATCGCCGATTCCGGGGTGCCCAGCGACATCACGTTGAGGGCGTCGAGCGGTCCCTTGCCCCCGGCCGAGAGGGCGTAGGTCGCCGCGAACATCGCCGGCAGGATCGCGAAGTACTTGGCGACATCGTTGGCGATCGAGAACGTGGTCAGCGCCCCGCGCGTGATCAGCAGCTGCTTGCCGACCTCGACGATCTCGATCAGCTTCGTGGGGTTGGAGTCGAGGTCGACCATGTTGCCCGCCTCCCGCGCAGCTTGGGTACCGGTGTTCATCGCCACGCCGACGTCGGCCTGGGCGAGCGCCGGGGCGTCGTTGGTGCCGTCGCCGGTCATCGCGATCAGCCGCCCGTCGGCCTGCTGCTCGCGGATTAGCTCCAGCTTGCGCTCCGGCGTCGCTTCGGCGAGGAAGTCGTCGACGCCCGCCTCCTCGGCGATCTTCGCCGCGGTAAGCCGGTTGTCGCCCGTGACCATGATCGTGCGGATGCCCATCGCCCGCAGGTGGTCGAAGCGCGTTTTCATCCCCTCCTTGATCACGTCCTTGAGGTAGACGACACCGAGCACGCGCTCGTTGCGAGCGACCCCCAGCGGCGTGCCGCCCTCGCGCCCGATTCGGTCGAGCTCGGCTTTCAGCTCGGCGGGGGGGCGACCGCCGGCTTCGGCGACCCACGCTTCGATCGCGTCACCGGCGCCCTTGCGCAGCCGGGTTCCGTTGAAATCGCAGCCGCTCATGCGCGTTTCGGCGCTGAAGGAAATGAAGGTCGGCTCGTGCCCGGCGAAGTCGTGCTCGCGGATCCCGTAGGTCTTGGCGAGGACGACGATCGAACGACCCTCTGGTGTCTCATCCGCAAGCGAGGCCATCTGCGCCGCCTCTGCCAGCTCCTCGACGCTGACGCCCGGCATCGGCATGAATTCAACGGCCTCGCGGTTGCCGAGGGTGATCGTGCCAGTCTTGTCGAGCAGCAACACGTCGCAATCGCCCGAGGCCTCAACCGCTCGCCCGGAGAGGGCGAGCACGTTGCGGCGGACCAGCCGGTCCATGCCGGCGATCCCGATCGCCGAGAGTAGGGCGCCGATCGTGGTCGGGATCAGGGCAACGAGCAGCGCGATCAGCGTCGTCTCGGAGAGTTCGGTGCCGGCGAAGAGGCCGAACGGGCGCAGCGAGACGATCACCAGCACGAAGACCAAGGTGAGCGCCGCCAGCAGGATGCCGAGGGCGATCTCGTTCGGCGTCTTGCGCCGCTCGGCCCCCTCGACCAGGGCGATCATGCGGTCGAGGAAGGACTTGCCCGGTTCCTGGGTGATTTCGACGACGATCCGGTCGGAGAGCACCTTGGTGCCGCCCGTCACGGCGGACCTATCGCCGCCGGCCTCGCGGATCACCGGCGCCGACTCGCCGGTGATCGCCGACTCGTCGACCGAGGCGATCCCCTCGATCACGGTGCCGTCGCCGGGGATCGTCTCGCCGGCGACGATGACCACCACGTCGCCTCGCACCAGCTCCGAGGCCGGCTTCTCGCCGCCGTCGCGCAGTTTCGCGACCGTGTCGGTTCGCATCGCCCGCAGGCTCGCGGCCTGGGCACGCCCCCTCCCCTCGGCCAGTGCCTCGGCGAGGTTGGCGAAGACGACCGTGAGCCAGAGCCACAGCGAGACCGTGAAGGTGAACCAGGAGGGCTCGTGACCGCCGCCAAGCGGCTTGCCGCCGAAGACCATGATCAGCCAGGCAACGGTGGTAATCACCGCGCCGATCTCGACCACGAACATGACCGGGTTGCGAGCCTGTACCCGCGGGTCCAGCTTGCGGAGGGACTCGAGCAGGGCGGGGCGCAGGATCTCGGGGTCGAAGAGGGATCGGGCCTGGGTTTCGGTGGTCATTTGATCGGTGCTTCCTTGTCGAGTGCGAGGTTGAGTTGAAGGACGTTGACGCCGGGCTCGCCGAAGACGCCGAGGAAGCGGCTGCTGGTGTGGGCGGAGATCAGGTCTTCGACCTTGCTCAGGGGCAGGTGGCGAACGGCGGTGATCCGGTGCGCCTGGATCTTCGCGTTGGCTTCGGAGATTTCGGGGTCGACGCCGGAGGCCGACATCGTGATCGCGTCGACCGGCACGGCGGCCTTGGTCAGCGAGCGGTCGTAGGGCTTGTTGAGCTTGACGTAGGTGGCGAGCGCTTCGCGCACCGCTTCGCGCTCTTCGACGCTGTTGGGCCCGGAGTTGGAGAAGTAGATGACGTTGGCCGAGTAGCCGGTCTCCGAGGGCCGGGGCTGGAAATATCGCTTGTCGGGCACGAGGATTTCTTCGCCTTCTTCGTCGAGCTTCGGCTTGCCGTTCTTGCCGATCAGCGGCCGTGAGAACGACTGGCCGACCAGGCTCGAGCCGACGAGCTTGCCGTCGACAGTGATCTTCGAGCCGTCGGCCTTGCCGGGGAAGACGACCTGCGAGATGCCGGTCATCGCCAGCGGATAGGCGAGGCCGAAGATCAGCGTGAAGGCGATCACCGCGAGAATCGAAGTGAGTGCCATGCGGCGCATCTCAGAACAGCCTCGTGGTCAGGCTCTGCACGATCGGGCCGAGCAAGAGGGCAGGGAAGAAGGTGAGGGCGCCGACCAGGACGATCACCCCGACCAGGAGGATCACGAAGGTCGGAGTGTCGGTCCGCATCGTGCCCGGACCGGCCGGGGAGACCTTCTTGCCGGCCAGTGAGCCGGCGACGGCGAGGACGAGGATGATCGGCAGGAAGCGGGCCAGGGTCATCGTCGCGCCGCCGAGCAGGTCGGCAAAGGAGATCCCGTAGGCGCCGTGGTTGCCGGGCGCGTTGGGCTGCAGGAATCCGGTGTAGCCGGCGAAGGCCGAGCCGTTGTTGTTGGCCTGGGAGAGGTAGGCGTAGAGAGACTCCGAGAACCCCTGCGGCCCGGCCTGATAGATCGAGCGCAACCCTGCGCGCGTCGCGACCGCCAATCCGGTCGTCGCCAGTACCGCGAGCGGCGTTACGAGGATGCCGAGTGAGACGAGCTTGATCTCCTTGGCCTGGATCTTCTTGCCCAGGTACTCCGGCGTTCGGCCGACCATCAGGCCGCCGATGAAGACCGCCAACAGCACGTAGAGGAGCATCGAGTAAAGGCCGGTGCCGACGCCGCCGAAGACGACCTCGCTGGTGCCGAGACCAGACATCGGCACGGCGCCACCGAGGCCGGTGTAGGAATCGAGGGCGGAGTTGACCGAGCCGTTGGAAGTGACGGTCGTGGTCGTCGCCCAGAGCGCGGACTCAGTGATCCCGTTGCGCTGCTCCTTGCCTTCCAGGTTGCCGCCGGTCGACCCGGCGATCGCCGTCGTCGGCGTGCCGGCGGCGTGCTCGGCCGGCGTACCGTGCTGCTCGGCGGGGATGATCACGATCACAAAGGCCAGGTAGATCGCCAGCATCGCGGCAAAGATCGACCAACCCTCGCGCTGGCGGCCGACCATCTTCCCGTAGGTGTAGGTGAGGGCTGCGGGGATGAGAATGATCGAGAGCAGCTCGACGAAGTTCGTCAGCGCGTTGGCGTTCTCGAACGGATAGGCCGAGTTGACGTTGAAGAAGCCGCCGCCGTTGGTGCCGAGCTGCTTGATCGCGATCTGCGAGGCGGCCGGCCCCATCGCCAGCGCCTGTTCGGCGCCCTCCACGGTCTTCGCGATGCTGGCGCCGGAAAGCGTCTGCACGACGCCCTGGGAGACGAGGATCAGAC
>JBAVGD010000264.1:0-3380 GCA_049684635.1 Solirubrobacterales bacterium
TGGCTGGAAGCTGCTCGAGGCCACAGCTATCTACCGCGCCAAGGGAAAGAACCCCTTCAGCGCAAACCTCGGCGGCGCCGGGGTCCTGCTGCTTCCCAAGGAGGCGCTGGAGCGACGCGTCCTCGCCGACGAACGTCTCTCGATCTACGGCTGCGGGCGAACCGACATTCAGACCGGACAGATCGACCGGCGAGTGCTCGCGATGCTCGAGTACCTCGTGTCGAAGGGTTTCCGCCTCACCATCACCTCGCTGAAATGCGGGCACAGCTACCTCACCTCTTCGGGGAACGTCTCCGAGCACTCCACCGGTGATGCTGTCGACATCTCAGTGATCGACGGAGTCCCCGTCACCGGACATCAGGGACCCGGCACCCTGACCGACGAGCTGATCAGAACCATCCTGCAACTGCAGGGGACGATGCATCCAGACCAGGTGATCTCGCTGGAGGACCTGCCGGGCGCGACCAGCTTCGCCCTTTCCGATCACTACAACCACGTCCATGTTGGCTACACGCCGGTGGCCGGTGGATTCGACCAGCAATTCGAAGCCCTGCTCAAACCCAAGCAGTGGCTGCGACTCACAAACCGTCTCGGACGGATCGACAATCCGCGGGTACGCACCTCCGCGTCGAAGTACTCGTTGCCCGACCGGCGGCAGCGGCATCACGGCGGCGACTGAGAAGCTGGAGAATCGGGCGCCTGGCCCAGCTGTTTGGATTCGTGCAGTTCGAGTTTGCCGGCTTGCTCGTGGCAGACGGAAGCTACCTGGTCCGAGACGCAGACGGGCAGCGCGTTCTCGTCGTGGAGACCCTCGACGGGCCGAGCCGGCCGCCGCGACGGCGGCGGCGCAAGCCAAGGCCCGTCGAGCCTGGTGCTCAATCCGCCGTCCCCCCACTGACGCGGGCGACGATAGTGCAAGCGTCCGATCCATTCGAGTCATCCGGCGCGGCCGCCGGCTGGCTGGATGCCACCCTCTCATCGGAGGGGGCGACGGATGGTCTCATCGCCGCGGGTCTCGCAACCTTGAACCGAGCCCTTCACGCGGAGGCGGCGGCGCGTGCCGATCCGCGCCTTCCCGAAGTGGCCACGGATCAGGCGATCGCGGTGCGCATCGGATATGGCAGCGGCGAAGAGGTCACCCACGGCCGCTTCTCGGTGGCACGCCAAGTCGATGTCTCCGCCCGGGGCGGCCCCCGACGGCGCCGGACGTCAGAGCTCCACTCCCAGGAGCGGCTCGCCGCTGTGCTTGCCGGTCGTGAGCAGATCGATGCCTGCGAGACGCTCGTGCTGCGAGCTCGCGCGGACCTCGATTGCGGCCGCAGCCGTGAGGCGGCTCTACAGCTGCGAATAGCGCTCGAAACACTGCTGGCCGAGCTTGGGGAGATGCTGCCGGATTCCGGGCACCGTGAGGACATCGGCAAGCTCGAGACCGGTCGCAAGGACGCCGTCGCGGCGGCCGCCATGGCGCTGCGCGGAGACCTGGACGCAGTCAGCGCCCAGAAGATTCGGGAACTGACAGAGCTTTGTGAGCGCGTCCTGCGCCGCCGCCGCCTCAAGCGGGGCTGACCTAATCCTCAACTAAAGGTTGAGACTTTAGAGCGCAAGATGCCGGGAGACCACCTCGTCAAGCAGTGACTCGGCGATGTGATGTGCTTCCTCGAGGGCGACACCGGCCAGCGAGGGCACGCCGATCACGGTCAGTCCAGCCGCCCGCGCCGCCGCAACCCCGGTCGGGGAGTCCTCGAGCGCAACGACCGAGGGGCCGGGTCGCACTCTGAGGCGCCGGCAAGCCTCCAGATACGGATCCGGGGAGGGCTTTGGCGAGGCGACTTCATGAGCACTGAGCACAACCTCGAACCGGCCCTGGAAGCCGGCTATCTCCAGCGAGCGCAGGACAAAACGCAGCGGTGAGTTGGAGACCAAGCCGATCGGCGTCCCGCGCGTGCTCAGCTTCTGCAGCAGCTCGCGCGCGCCGACCATGGCCTCCACCCCATGCTCGAGCTCGGCGATCACCAGCTCATTCAGCTCCGCGATCAGGTCGGCTGCCCGGCCGTGCTCTTCGAGTTGCCGTTCGAGCGTGGCCCCGGCGACCTCAGCTGAGGTTCCGACCAGATCGCGCTTGTGCTCGGGCGTGAACTCTCGACCGCGCCGTTCGAAGAGATCGGCCTCCGCCCGCGTCCAGACCGACTCGGTGTCGAGTAGGAGCCCATCGTTGTCGAAGACGACGGCGTCAGGAAGCCGGGCGCGCATGGCATCTGAGCATATGGTTGTCGCATGCCGTACCACGTCGAGATCAGCTCCTCCTTCCATCGGGCGCGGGCGTTCAACCTGGAGCAGGACGAGCTGCTGCGCACGATCGTCGGCCCCCTGATGGATGGGCGCACGATCGAGCTCGGCGACCGCGAGTGGGAGCCGGGGACGTGCACGCTCAAGGTCCTCGAGGGACCGCACCTGGATCCGCCCGCCCTTTCGTTCGGCCAGGGCTGGTCAAATGCCGAGCGCCTGGCCGAGAACGTCACCAGGCGCTTCATGGACGACGCGGCACGAAGCCTCCAGGCGAGCGAGGTGGGCACCTTCATCGTCGAATGCGAGGATCCCGAGCGAACGGTCCGAGAAATGACTCAAGGGCTGCCCGTGCAGGCAGTCCATTGGTCGCAGGCGCGGGAGCGGATCGACCGCCGCGACCCGGAGGTCGAGGCGGTCGTCCTCGTCGTCAAACGGTCTGAGCCTGGGGCGCCGTGAAGGGGATCGTGACGCCGCGCGGAACCACCATCACCGGGTACGTCGCCGCCTCGACCGCGTAGTCGCTGGAGGCGCTGAGGGTTACACGTCCCGGCTGTGCCTCCGGGCGCGAACCGACGACGAGAAAGTCGATCGGCCCCTCCGCGCCGTCGCGGACCGAGGCGCCGAGCGTCGCCGCCAGGCTCTCCGCGGTCGCCCTCGCGGCCTCATCGCCCTCATCGATAACGCCGATCGTGTTGACGCTGACCGACGGGCGGGAGCGCAGACCCGCCGGCGCGACGGCGATGGCCGCCGGGCCGCCCAGCAGCAGCTTGTGGGCCGCGATCCCGGGCTTGACCAGGCCATCGGCGGTGCGGTAAGCGGAGCCGAAGACGACGATGTCCGCCTTCTCGCGCTTGGCCAGCTCCTCCAGACCTTCGCTGGTCGAGGCGTTGACGACCACGTGACGTGGCATGTCGGGCGCGCCGATCGAGGCCGCGCCTCTCTCGAGCAGCTCCTCGGCCTGCTGCTCCGCGAGCGCCTCTCGAGCCTCCTCCTCCAGCTGTGCGTGCCGAACGTAGGCAAGCGAAAGCTCGGCGCCGGAGAAAGCGAGTAGCCGTCCCAGTGCCAGCGCGTCGCGATCGTTGTCAGAGTCGTCG
>JBAVGD010000265.1:0-4991 GCA_049684635.1 Solirubrobacterales bacterium
GCCGGCGCCACGCTGGCGGGCCTGCCCATCGCGCTCGGCTACTTCGGTGCCTGCGCGATCGTGGCGCTACTGCTCTCTTTCGTCAGCCGCACCGCTCGCGGCGAACCAGGCGACGAGTCGGCGGCGATCGGCGCGGTGCAGGCGTTTGGCCTCGGCCTCGGATTCCTCTTCGTCACCCTCTACAGCGGCCAGCTCAGCGACCTCGAGTCGCTGCTGTTCGGAACCTTCCTGGGGATCACCGCGGCCCAGGTGCAGACGTTGCTCTGGGTTGCGCTGGCAGCCCTCGCGGTTCTCTCCGTGATCGGTCGGCCCTTGCTGTTCGCCTCGCTTGACAGCGCCGTCGCCCGGGCGGCGGGAGTGCCGACCGGCGCTCTCGCACTCGCCTTCCTGCTGCTGCTCGGGCTCGCGGTGGCAGCGACCGCCGAGATCACCGGCGCCCTGCTGGTCTTCGCCCTGCTTGTCACCCCGGCAGCCACCGCACAGCAGGTAACCGCCCGTCCGGGTCCCGGCCTGGCACTTTCGGTGTCGCTGGCGCTCGCCGTCACCTGGCTCGGCCTTGGGATCGCCTACTTCTCGCCCTACCCGGTGGGGTTCTGGGTGACGAGCCTGTCCTTTGGTCTCTACGTGGCGGTTCGGCTCCTCCGTGGAGTCCTCGCCCGCCCCGACCGCGAGCCGCTCGGAGCGCCCGCCTGATGTTCGCCCACGAATTCATGCGCAACGCCTATCTGGCCGGCAGCTTCGTCGCCGTGGCCTGCGGTCTGGTCGGCTACTTCACGGTCCTGCGAAGCCAGGTCTTCGCCGGCGACGCGCTCAGCCACGTTGCCTTTACCGGGGCCCTCGCCGCCGCCGCGGCCGGAGTCGACATCCGGCTGGGCCTTTTCGTCGCGACGATTACCGTGGCTATGGGAATGGGGCTACTCGGAGACCGAGCCCGCCCTGACGATGTCGTCATCGGCTCCGTCTTCGCCTGGGTGCTCGGCCTTGGAGCACTTTTCCTCTCGATCTTCACCAACGGCTCCAGCGGCGCGAACGGCACCGCCGCCGTTCGCGTTCTATTCGGTTCGATCCTCGGCCTCTCGGCCGCAGACGCCCGCCTTGCCGCCGTGATCGCGCTTCTTTCCGCCCTGGCGTTACTTGCCATTGCTCGCCCGCTGCTGTTCAGCTCGCTCGATCCCGATGTGGCGCGCAGCCTCGGACTGCCGCTGCGCGCGATCGGCGTTGGCTTCTTCGCCCTGCTGGCCGTGGTCGCGGCTGAGGCGACTCAGGCGGTCGGCGCCCTGCTGCTGCTCGGCCTGCTTGCGGCGCCCGGCGGAGCCGCACGGCTTCTGACCGATAACCCTTGGCGTGGCCTGGGGCTCTCGGCGGCGCTGGCGCTTCTCTCAATGTGGGGCGGGCTGGCGCTCAGCTACGAGGTTGCCTCGCTGCCGCCCAGCTTCGCCGTGATAGCGATCGCAAGCACCTTCTTTGGGCTCGCCGCGCTTCTTGCCCGGCTGCGCCCCGGTGTCCGCCGCAAGAGACGGATGGCCGGGAGACCAGTCTCTAGGATCGAGGCATGACGACGGCTCTCCAGACGAGTTGGGCCGAGCACGCCCTGGTCACGCTGCAAGCCGCCGGCTACCGTCGCGGAGGGGCCCGTACGGCTGTGGTTGAAGCGCTGGCTCGCCACGACTGCGCCGTCACGGCATTGGACCTGGATGACGAGCTGCGTCGCCGCAAGCCTGCGGTTGGGCGCGCCAGCGTCTACCGCACCCTCGAGCAACTCGAGCAGCTCGGTCTGATCCGCCGTCTCGAAGTGGCACGTGGAGTCACCGGCTATGAGCGAATCGAACCCGACGGCGAGCATCACCACCACGCGATCTGCCGTGACTGCGGCCGGATGTTCCCGTTCGAGGACGCCTCGCTGGAGCGCGCGATCGACAAGGTCAGCGGGCGGATGAGCTTCGATGCCGCTGAGCACGAGGTCGTGATCCGCGGTCGCTGCGCCCGCTGCGCCCGCTGAGCTACCGGTAGGAAACCCCGCTCGATTTCGCGGCCGCGGCGAACTGGATGATGGCGAGGTGGAACTTGGGCTCGCCATCGCCTTTTCGATCGCCTTCGCCCTGACCAACGGGTTCCACGACGCCGCCAACGCAATCGCCACGCTCGTCGCGACGCGCGGCGCCCGGCCCGGCCCGGCGGTGGCCCTCGCCGCCGTCTTCAACATGCTCGGCGCCCTGCTGGTGGGCACCGCCGTGGCGGACACGGTTGCAGGAATCGTGACCGTTGCGCCCGCGCAGGCGGTCGAGGTCATTGGATCGGGAGTTCTCGCCGCAACACTCTGGAATATCGTGACCTGGTGGCGTGGGCTGCCCTCGAGCTCCGCGCACGCACTGGTCGGGGGTCTCGTCGGCTCGGCCTTCGCCGAGGCGGGCATTCATGCCATCCAGTGGGGGGGATTGGACGGCTGGAAGCCGGTGGGGGTCTTCGGAGTGCTGATCGCCCTGGCCGTCTCGCCCATACTTGGGCTCGGCTTCGGCCTCGCCTGCATTCGCCTGAACACACACCTACTGAAACGGGCCACCCGTCGCGTCAAGGCTCCGATCCGCGGCGCGGAGTGGGCAATGTCCGCCGCCCTTTCCTTCGGCCACGGCGCCAACGATGCCCAGAAGGCAATGGGCGTGATCGCCGCGCTCCTGCTCGCGAGCGGCCACCTCGACACTCTCGCGGTGCCGATCTGGGTGAAGCTCACCTGTGGCGGCGCGCTCACCCTCGGCACCGCGATGGGTGGCTGGCGGATCATCCGCACGATCGGCCGGCGCATCTTTCGCCTGGCACCGATCGACGGCTTCGCGAGCCAGAGCGCCTCCACCGCGGTGATCCTTCCGGCCACCTACCTAGGTGCACCGGTGTCGACGACCCAGGTCGTCGCCTCCTCGGTCGTCGGCGTGGGCGGCGGCCGGCGCCGCTGGCACCACGTTCGTTGGACTGTTGTGCGCTCGATCGCCTTTGCCTGGTTGCTGACACTTCCGGCTTCGGCCGCCATGGGAGCGATAATGCTGCCGATCTGGAGGGCGATTTGACGAGTCGCAAGCACTGGTTCCTCCCGCAGGCACCCGATGTGCTCGGGATGTTGCGGGAACAGTCGGCAATCACGGTCGAGGGGATGGATGCGCTGGTCGCTTGGTCGAGTGGCGATGCCGCCGCGCCGGACCGGCTGCGCAAATGCGAGCACCGGGCCGATCGGCGCAAGCGTGAGCTGCGCAAAGCCTTGACGGAGGCGTTTTCAACGCCGCTCGAGCCGGAGGACATCTTCGAGCTTTCGCGCGGACTCGATGAGATCTTGAACGGAGCGAAGAACATCGTCGGCGAGGCCGAAGCCATGCAAACCGCACCGGACGCCGCAACCACCGAGATGGCCAAGGAGCTGGCCGCCGGCACCAAGCGGCTCGTCGAGGCCTTCGCGACGATCGAGGCAGACGACCGCGAACGCGCAACCGAGGTTGCCGACCGAGCGATCAAGGACCAGCGCCGCCTCCAGCACACCTACCGGGTCGCGATGTCCGCTCTTATCGAGGTTCAGGACATGCGGGAGATCGCGGCGCGCCGGGAGCTCTATCGCCGCCTGGCGCGGACCGGCGACGAACTCGTCAGGGTTGCCGAGCGAATCTGGTACTCGGTGCTCAAGGAAAGATGACCTCATGCGCACGATGCGCCTACAATCGCTCCATGCCCACACCGACGGGCTCGATGGACGTCATCGCGCAGAGCTTCATCGAAGCGTTCAACCTACGTGACGCCGAGGGTCTTGTCGCGCTGGCGGATCCCGAGATCGAATTCCATCCGACGCCGCTGGTCCACGGGCAAAGCACGTATCACGGCCACGACGGGCTGCGCTGCTGGCTGGAGGAGATTGGCGAGTCCGGTATCGGACACCGTGTTCGCGTGCACGACGTGCGCAAGCTCGACGAAAATCATTTCCTCATCCTCTCCGACGTCTTGATCGGCGACGAGCCGATTTCTCCCCTGACGATCCTGGGCCGGCTCAGCAACGCGAGAGAGATCGTCGAAGTGCATGCCTTCCTCAGCGACGAGCGGATGCTGGCGCAGGTCGGCGTGACGCCCGCGAACACCGAGAAGGGGACCCTCAGCGAGTTGGCTTGACCGGCGGCGTCTCAGCCGGCTGCCAGCCCGCCGCCGATCGGTACTCCTGGCAATGAAAGAGGGGCTAGATGCCGATCGTGGGATGGCCGGTGCCAGTAGCCGGCGCGAGTACGAGCGGCGGCGCGCGCAGCGCGAAGACCAGACTCGCAAGCGCCATCCCCACATCGGCAATCTGCTGCTGAGACTCCGGGGGGCTCCCGTGCACGAGAAGGTCTGGGAGATTGGTGCCGCCGGTGAGGAAGCCCTCGCCGCGTACCTGGCGCGCCACTGCCCTGATGCGATCATCCTGCACGATCGCCGCATCCCCGGCAGCCGCGCGAATATCGATCACCTGGCGATCACGGCTTCCGGCGTCCACGTCATCGATTCGAAGCGATACAAAGGCAAGATCGAAGTCCGCAAGCGGTGGTTCCGCGATCCGAAGCTGTTCATCCGCGGATGGGACAACACGAGGCTGATCGAGGGCTTGGAACGCCAGAGAGACGCGGTGGAGCTTGCGCTCAAGCCGGTGGCACCGCGGGTGCCGGTCCAGGCCTGTCTGTGCTTCATCAGTCCAGAGGGCCAATCCGGTGGGCCGAAGCTTCCGCTCCTACGAACTCTACGGATCAAGGAATATCCGCTTCTCGTCCCGTGGAAGCTCGCGAAGTTGTTGAAGAAGCGGGGCGAGTTGGGTCCGGAGCAGATCCGCTTGATTGCCGATGCGCTTGCCCGGCGACTTCCCGCCGCATAGGTTCTTGAATCCATCCACCCCCGGTAACCGCCATGGGGGGACTTGATCTTTCGAAGGCGTGACCTCGTCGGATAGCGTGAGCCAATGTCGAGGAGGCTTGGTTGAGAGCACTGGTGCAGCG
>JBAVGD010000266.1:0-3071 GCA_049684635.1 Solirubrobacterales bacterium
TTGCTGAGCAGCGCCGTGCCGGCACCGATCTCGTCGACGAGCTTCAGATCGTAGGCAAATCTGTAGTCATCGTCTCCGGCAGGAAACAGAGTGCCGATCCGCGCTCCGTATAGATGAACAGCAAGACTCAACTCCTGCCTCCTAGCTCGCTCGCCCCAGCCGCGGTCCCCGGCCATTATTGCAACGGAGCTCTGCCTCGAAACCGCCGGGCTCTTCGTGCGCCGAGACGCGAACAGCGGCGATGTTAGGTCGAATAGGGTTGCGGACGTGGAGTTCGCAATCGTCGGGTGCGGCTGCGGGGGCGAACATGGCCCGCCATCCGATGCGCGGCCCGCCGGCCACGACCGGAAGGCCTTGTAGCGACCCCGACGGGACAGGCGAATGCGATGGCGATCGAGACGAAGATCTTCAGCGACGCCGATGCGGCCTCGCGTTACGCGGCGGAGTACATCGCCTCCGCCGGCCGCGCCGCGGTCAAGGACCGGGACGAGTACGACCTCGCGCTGAGTGGCGGCAATACGCCCTGGGCGATGATCGGCCTGCTGGAAGAGATGGAGGAGATGCCCTGGGAGAAGGCGCACATCTTCCAGGTCGACGAGCGGGCCGCGCCTCCTGGCGACGAGGCACGCAACCTCACCCACCTCGTGCGACTGCTCTCGATCGACCACCAGGCGGCGCTGCGGCCGATGCCGGTTACCAGCCGGGACCTCGAACTCTCCGCCTCGGAGTATGAAGTGCACGTGCCCGAGCGCCTCGATCTCGTTCATCTCGGCCTCGGCCCCGACGGGCACACCGCCTCGCTTGTGCCGGGCGACTCGGTGCTGGACGTCGATGAGCTCCGCGTGGCGATGACCTGGGGCCCTTACGAAGGGCACCGCCGCATGACCCTGACCTACCCGGCGCTCGCCGCGGCGCGCCAGATCCTCTGGCTGGTGCTGGGCGAGAAGGCGCGCGAGCCGCTGGCCAAGCTTCTGGCCGGCGACACCTCGATCCCCGCCGGCCGGGTCGAGAACGACAACATGGTCCTGGTCTGCGACGAGGCTGCCGCAGGCCGGCGCCTCCTACAGCAATAGCCAGAGGCGACATTAGCGGCAGAGCGCCATTAGCCCCGACCGTGCGAGATGCCATCCAAGAAATATTCGCTAGCCTCGCCATGAGCGCACCGAACGCACTTATCACCGCATAGCGACGCGAAGTGCGTTCGGTGCCCGCGCATAGCAAGTTCGGCCGCTCGGGCTGGATCCAGCCGTCGGGCTCCTACGTGTGCGGGGTCCGCGGATGCGCCCGGTTCTACTCGTGCGGCCGGGCCATCCGACGGTGGTCGAGTGCCTCCTCCAGCACCGACGGCTCGACGCCCTTCTCGAGGGCGACCTCACGCAGGGAGCGGCCCGACTCGGCCGCTGTCTTGACGATGTCCGCCGCGCGGTCGTAGCCGATGTGCGGATTGAGGGCGGTGGCGCTCGCCAAAGTCGCCTCCGCATGGCGCTCGGTCATCTCCTCGTTGGCGTCGAGCCCCGTGACGCACTTCTCGGCGAGCATCCGGGAGGCGGAGCTGAGCAGCTTGATCGAGTCGAGCAGGTTGCGGGCGATCAGCGGAACGCGCACGTTCAGCTCGAACTGGCCCTGGCTGCCGGCGATCGTGATCGTCGTGTCGTTGCCGATCACCTGGGCGGCGACCTGGATCACGACCTCTGGAATTACCGGGTTGACCTTGCCGGGCATGATCGAGGAGCCCTTTTGCAGCTCTGGAAGCCGCAGCTCGGCCAGCCCCGTGCGTGGCCCGGAGCCCATCAGAGCCAGGTCGTTGGCGATCTTGTTCAGCGACACCGCGTAGACCTTGAGGGCCCCTGAAAGCTCGACGAGCGCATCGCGATTGGCCTGAGCCTCGAAGGGATCGAGCGGCGCGGAGATCGAGAGGCCGCTCTCCTCGGCGAGCTTCTCCCTGACCTTGGCGGCGAACTCGGGATGCGTGTTGAGCCCGGTCCCGGTTGCCGTCCCGCCCAGCGGGATCTGGCCAACCCGGGCCAGCGTTCCCTCCACCCGCTGGATACCCAGCTCCACCTGGGCGGCGTACCCCGCGAACTCCTGGCCGAGCGTGACCGGCACAGCGTCCATCAGGTGGGTGCGCCCGGCCTTCACGACATCGGCGAACTTCTCCGCCTTCTCGGTGAGCGCCTCCCGCAAGCCCTCCATCTCGGGCAGCAGCTGATGGGTCACCTGGCTCAGCGCCGCCAGGTGCACCGCGGAGGGAAAGACGTCGTTTGACGACTGGCCCATGTTGACGTGGTCGTTGGGGTGGGCATCGCCACCGGCCAGCGCGGCGATGACCTCGTTGGCGTTCATATTCGACGACGTTCCCGAGCCGGTCTGGAAGACGTCGATCGGGAACTGGTCGTCGTGCTTGCCCGCGCCGACCGCGTCGCCGGCCTGGGCGATTGAATCCGCGAGGTCCGAATCAAGCCGCCCCAGCTCGCCGTTGACGCGCGCAGCCGCGGCCTTCAGAAGCCCCAACCAGCGGATTACGGGAACCGGGACTCGCTCACCCGAAACCGGGAAGTTGTCGACCGCTTTTGTCGTCTCGCCACCCCAGAGCTGCTCAGTCACTTCGTGCCTCCATCGATGTCGTGGTGACTCAAGCCTATTCGGAGTGCCGTGTGCGCGGACCCCTCGCCTGGTGGCCGAAAACCCAGCCATCCCGTCGGAAATCTGCCCGTTCGCAGGGGTCAGATGCTCGGCCTGGCCACCGTCAGGACGCGACCCGCGAGGACCGCGATGCGGCCGGCGAGGATCGCGTAGGCGGCGATCAGGAGGACCGTTGCCGGCCTATCGAGACCCTCGATCTGGAAGCGCTGGGCGATGGCGAGCGCGGCGACGCCGGCCGCCGCGAGCGCCGTGACGAAGATGTCAAAGCGTGGCCGCGGGGCCGGCATCGGCCGCGAGAAGTCGCGCACCCTTACAACCACGGCCAGCAGGTGCAGTAACGAGCCCAGCACCGTGAACCCGATCCAGCCACAGACCAGCAACGTTCCCACGGCTGTCCGCGCCGCCCCGGTCAGGGCATAGCCGGGCCC
>JBAVGD010000267.1:0-1626 GCA_049684635.1 Solirubrobacterales bacterium
GTGTTGCTGCTGCCCCACGTGACCACTCGTCCCGTCAGCGCGTTGCCGCCCGCATCCCGCGGTGTCGCGGTGAGCTGCACCGTCCGCCCCGCCGTCACAGTGGCCGACGGCGGCGTCACGCTCACCGATGCCACCGGCGCTATGACGCTGATGGCCGACGAGCCGCTCTGGCCTTCGCTCGTCGCGGTGATCGTCGCCGAGCCGGCGGCCACGCCCGTCACCAACCCGCCGCCGTTCACCGTGGCCAGTCCGGTGTTGCTGCTTCCCCAGGTCACCACCCGCCCGACCAGCACGTTCCCGCCCGCATCCCGCGGCGTGGCGGTGAGCTGCACCGTCTGCCCCGCCGTCACACTCGCCGACGCCGGCGTCACGCTCACCGACGCGACCGGGGCCGCCGTCAGCGTCACCGTGATCGCGGCCGTCCCACTCTTGCCCTCGCTCGTCGCCGTGATCGTCGCCGACCCGGCGGCCACGCCGGTCACGAGCCCGCTGCCGTTCACCGTCGCGATGCCGGTGTTGCTGCTGCCCCATGTGACTACTCGCCCGGTGAGCGCGTTCCCGCCTGCATCCCGCGGCGTCGCCGTGAGCTGCACGGTCTGCCCGACCGTCACACTAACGGGCCCTGGGCTCACACCTACCGACGCCACCGGCACAGGGGTTACGGTCACCGCCACGGTGCCGCTCTTGCCTTCGCTCGTGGCGGTGAGCGTCGCCGAGCCGGCGGCCACGCCCGTCACCAACCCGCTGGCGTTCACCGTCGCGATCGCGGTGTTATTACTCACCCACGTCACGACCCGGCCGCTCAAGGCGGCACCGGTGGAATCGAGCGTGTTCGCCGTCAACTGCACCGTCTGCCCCGCCACCACATTCGCCGACCCGGGCGTCACATTCACCGACGCGACTGGAACCGCGCTCACGTTCACGACTGCTGAATCGCTGAGCCCGGCGATGACGCTCTGGGTGATGACCTTGTATTGCCCGGGTTGATCCGGTGACTTGTAGTCGAGGTAGTGTCTGCCGCCGGTGGTGCTGGTATCGACCATACTGCCGCCGGTTGTGCTCCAGCGTACGCTCATGATGGCGGTGTCACCGGCGGGTGTGAGGGCGAAGGCGACGAATTTCACCGTTTGGCCGGTGCGGAGGCTCGAGGTCTTGGGCGCGAGTTGCAGCTGACCCACGTTGCTCGACGGATCCGCCAACGGCACCTCGCAGGCAATCGCCGCCACCACGGCCACGATGAGGGCCGCCTTTATGCGAGCCAATCGCTGAGCCAGCTTGTGCAGAAATGCCATAGTCCGGCGCTTCCTCTCGTTCAAGTCCGCCAACACAAACGGGCCACCAGTACCGACCCTGTGGGATCGCTGGCGGCCCGGCGGACCTAGCGAGCGAACTCGCCGTAGTCCCGTGGCTCTGCGTCACCGCCTTTCGGCGGTTTTGCTCTGAGCAGCGTTGCGTCTCGAACATCTGCCACTGCAACCTTCCATTGCAACCGTCCATCGCCGCTGCGATGGTCGGCCCGAATGCAAGAGCAGAGACCGTGCCGATCCGGCCATGTCATCCAACACAATGCCTGACAGTACTTTGCGACTTCACGCCCATATGGCCGGCGACCAACGAGCCGTCCAG
>JBAVGD010000268.1:0-1809 GCA_049684635.1 Solirubrobacterales bacterium
CATCACCTCGGGCGGGCTCGGCAACCTGCTCCGCCTTGCCGCGGACGTCGGCTACGAGATCGACGACCCGCTGCCGGTCCCGCCGGTCTTCGAGCTGATCGGCGAACGGGCAGCAGTCTCAGGCGACGAGATGCACGACGTCTTCAACATGGGATGTGGCTTCTGCGCGATCGTCCCGGCCGCGGCCGAAGCCGCCGCGCTCGACCTGCTCCGGGCCCACTACCCGCAGGCGAAGCGCATCGGCCGCGCGGTTGCCGGGTCAAGCGACGTTCAGCGCACGGCGTAGAGCGTTCGTCAACCTCCGCCGAGATTGCCGCCTTTGACCCTTTCGACGACGCCTTCGACGGGCGTCGTGGGAACGGGAACACCTTCCACCGCGTGCCCCACGGTTTCGACCGCTTCGGACACCGGGTTCGGAGTCGGGGTGGGGTCAGGTGGGGGCGGGTTCGGTTCGGGGGGCGACGAGCCGCCCCCGTGCGTGCCGCTCGCGGGCGCCGGCGCGGATTCGGCGGCTGTATGGGGGGACGGAGCGGCTTTCGTGCCGTCACGGCCTCCCGCCCGACCGCCACCCGATGAAGCCGGTGAGCTGTTCCCGTGCGGTTGCGGCTCGGTCGAGTGCCCATGGCTTCCGGTCGGTACGTTCCCGGCCGCCGGTTGCGCTCTGCGGGCCTGTTCGCTGTGCGGTGACCTCGAGGCGGAGGGATGCGAGCGCCGCTGAGCGGAGACGTGCGTCGAGGTCGCGGCGCTCGCGGCCGCGATGGCGGCGAGCGAGGCGGCCGTCACCTTCGCGGCCGTCACCGCATTGCCCGCACCGAACTGCCCGAGCAGGCCCTGGAGCAGTTGCCTTGGCCCATTCACAACCAGAGCCCACACAGCCACCCGGCGATGCCCCGAGTAGTGGTGGCGGAAGGCCTTGACCGCATCCCGGTCGAGGTGTGTACCGGCCTCCTCGTCGAGCAGCGCGAGTGCCTCACGGTGGGCCATTGCTGGGCGGTAGGGACGTCTCGAGGTGAGCGCGTCGAAAGTGTCCGCGACGGCGACGATCCGCGCCCCAAGCGGGATCTGGTCCCCCACCAAGCCATCCGGGTATCCATTGCCGTCCAGGCGCTCGTGGTGGTGGCGGACGATCGCGGTCAGGTCTTCGTTTCCCAGGCCGCTTGCCATCCGCGCTCCCGCGGCGGCGTGCAATTTGACGATCTCGTACTCCTCCTCGGTCAGGGGCCCCGGCTTGTTGAGGATCTCCGGCGGGGTCTCGACCTTGCCGACATCGTGAATCGCAGCGGCGGCGCGGATCGTCGTCACCTGCGCCTCGGTCAGGCCGAGCCGTTGGGCAATGGCTCCGGCGTGGCGCGCAACGCGGCGCGAATGCCCGTGCGTGTACGGGTCACGCGCCTCGAGGCTCTTCGAAAGCTGCTCCAGCAGCCGCGCGCGCCGGCTGGAGCTCAGGGACGGTCCGCCTTTGGCAGTCTGCGTCGTGGGGCCCAGCAACTCCTCCGCACTGGCAATAAGCCGGTCGGCGCGAAAGCGGCGGATCCAGCCCCAGATCATCAGCTCGCCGAAGAGCAGCTCGTCAGCCTGCCGGCGTGCTTTCCAGTAGGCGGCGCCGGCGTAAGACGCGGCGATCGACAGCGCCACCGCGATCACCACGAGCAGCAACCTCGAGGCGACCAATCCCGAGGAACGGAGTGCGATCGCAGCCACGATCGGAAAGCCGACGACCGCCGCTGTGGCCGCGACAGCCTGAGGAAAGTAGGTGACTGTGCCTTTCGACCGTGATCCCATCGACAACCGCTCCGCGCAGAGGTGTGT
>JBAVGD010000269.1:0-3522 GCA_049684635.1 Solirubrobacterales bacterium
GTCATGCTCTTCGCCGGCTTCAGCGTCTTCAACAGAGATCAGACGATGCTCGGCATCGTGCTCGCCGGCCTGGCGGGGAACATGGTTGGCTCCTGGGCCACCTACGCGATCGGCTACTACGGCCGGATCGACCTGCTCGAGAAGAACCGCCTGATTCACCTCAGCCCCAGCCGCCTTGCCTGGGTCGACAGGTGGTTCCAGCGTCACGGTGACGCCACGGTCTTCTTCGGGCGCCTGCTGCCGCTCGTACGCGCTTTCATCTCGCTGCCGGCCGGCGTCGCGGAGATGCCCTTCTGGCGCTTCACCTGGCTGACCGCCCTGGGCTCGCTGCCCTGGGTGCTTGGCTTTGGCCTGCTGGGCAAGCTGGTCGGGGGGGAATGGGAACAGTGGCGCAACCACCTCAAGGTGCTCGACTACCTCGTCGTCGCGGCGATCGTCGTCCTGGTCGTCTACGCAATCGTCAAGCGCCGCCGCGGTGGCGGCTCGGGGGACGAGGAGACGGCCCCGCCCGAGCCGGAGCCGGCCCGCTCCAGCGGCGCTTGAACGGATCCGCCGACCGGGCGGTTCCCGCGGGGCGCGCTCTGGCGCTCGGCTTCATCCAGGGACCGGCGGAGCTGCTGCCGGTTTCCAGCTCGGCGCACATCGTCCTCATCCCCTGGCTCGCCGGTTGGGATTGGGAGCGGCTCGATCCGGAGGTTCGAAAGAGCTTCGAGGTTGCGCTGCACGCCGGCGCCGCGGCGGCGCTGCTGATCGGGCAGCGGCAGACGATCGCCGAGGAGCTGCGCTCGTTCGACGCCCGCCGCGCGCTTGTCCTTGCCCTCTCCTTCCTGCCGGCCGCGATCGTCGGCTACACGCTCGAGCGGCCGATCGAGGAGCGGCTGGGGGGACCGAGGACGACCGCGATAGGGCTGCTTGCCGGCAGCGCGGCGATGCTGATCGCGGACACGAGGCCGCAACGGCGCGGGCGCGGCGAGGCCACGGCGGCGGATGGGGTCGTCCTGGGGATAGCCCAGGCGGCGGCGCTCGCGCCCGGCGTATCGCGCAACGGGGTGACCCTCGCCGCGGCGCGGTGGAGAGGATTCTCCCGCGATCAGGCAAACCTCCTCTCCCGCACCATCGCCCTGCCGATCATCGTCGGAGCAACCGCTCTGAAGGGCGTCCGGCTGGCCCGCCGCGGCGCCTCGCCGTCGCTGCGGCGATCGATGGCTATCGGGACGGTCGCCTCTTTCGTCTCCACCCTCGCCTCGCAGCGGCTGATCCGCGTCGTCGAGCGCGACCGCGCGCTCTGGCCCTACGCCGCCTACCGTGCCGGCCTCGCCGCCGCCGTCCTTCTAAGACTCCATCGTTAGCAGCAGTTTCCAAGATTTGGAGAAACTTGGAGTTGGCTTGGAGTTTGTGCTACAACTTCAAGTCTTGGAGAAACTTGGAGTTGATTTGGATCTGCGATGCACATAGAGAGCGCGCCCACGATCCCCGAGCTTGTCGAAAAGCTCGGCACCGACGTCCTTGCGAAAGTAATTGGGCGTCAGGCAAATCTGCCCCCGAACGACGACTACATCCATTGGGACAAATTGCGCCATCTCAGCCCTCCGGAGGGGATGAGTAGCGACGAATGGTGGCTCGGGATCAAATTCCGCCGCATGGCCGCGTTGCGCTTTCTTCCACTTTCGACTCCCGATGGAGCCCCGTTTAGCTACGGCCTACCTGATGCTGTTCTGCGCCATCTGCATCACATCGATCAGCGCTGCAGCGGCGAGGTGGCGACGGATGAGGTCGTGATGTCCGAACGTCAAGCTGGCCAGCGGTTCCTCGTCAACTCGCTGATGGAGGAGGAGATCCGCTCCAGCCAACTGGAGGGAGCGACGACCTCACGGAAAGTCGCGAAGGAGATGTTGAGAACCGGGCGCCAACCTCGAGACCGGAGCGAGCGGATGATCGCCAACAACTATCGGGCTCTTCAATTTATGCGTGAGGACATGGGCGACACGCTCAACCAAGACTCGGTGCTCGAATTGCATCGCATTCTCACCGAGGGGACTCTCGACGACCAGGCGGCGGCGGGGCGCTTGCAGCGGCCGGGCGAAGAAAGAGTCGCCGTTTACGACCGGGATGAGGATGCGCAGCCAATCCACCGGCCGCCCCCGGCGGAGCAGTTACAGCAACGCATGGAACGCCTTTGCGCATTTGCCAATCAAGGCGACGATGGAAGCCAGTTCGTCCATCCGGTAGTCCGGGCGATCCTTTTGCACTTTTGGCTGGCGTATGACCATCCGTTCGAGGACGGGAATGGCCGTACCGCGCGGATCCTCTTCTTTTGGGCGATGCAAAAGCGCGGCTACTGGCTGATCGAGTACCTCCCGATCTCTCCGATTTTGCGCCAAGCACCAGCCAAGTACATGCGGTCCTTTCTTGAGACCGAGACCGATAGCGGGGATACCACCTACTTCCTGATACACCAGCTGGAGACGATCGAGCGAGCACTCGACAAACACGATGTCTATCTGCAGCGCAAGATCGCTGAGGTTCGCAACGTGGAGCGGCTCCTCCAAGACGCGGACGAGTTCAACCATCGGCAATTGGCGTTGCTCACCGATGCGGTGCGGCATCCCCATAGCGCTTACACCTTCAGTAGTCACGCAACGAGCCACCGTGTCACTCACGAGACGGCCAGGTCCGATCTATCCGGGCTGGTCGATCGCGGGCTTCTGACGCAACGCCGCAAAGGCCGGCGGTACGAATTCGAGCCGGTCGCGGACTTGCCGGAACGGCTGAAAGAATCACCCGCGTGAGCGATATCGACGCATACGCAGAAGCCGGAGTCGATCAGGCCACAGCCGACGCCGCCGTCGCCGGCTTGGTACGTGCGCTGAGCGCCGTGGAGCTCGGCCGCCCCTCGCGGCAGGTCCCGCTTCCCGGTCACTACGCCAGCGTGATCCGGCTCGACGAACGCACCGGCATCGCCCTCTCCACCGACGGGGTCGGCACCAAGCTGCTGGTCGCCGAGCAACTTGGCCGCTTCGACACGGTCGGCATCGACTGCGTCGCGATGAACGTCAACGACGTGATCTGCGTCGGCGCCGAACCGCTGGCGATGCTCGACTACATCGCGATCGAGCGGGCGGACCCCGAGGTCTGCGAGCAGATCGGCATCGGCCTGGCGCGTGGGGCCGAGCAAGCGGGAATCGAGATACCCGGCGGCGAGCTCGCCCAGCTCGGGGAGATGGTTCGCGGCTTCGACATCGCCGGCGCCTGCTTCGGCACCGTTGCGCTCGACTCGATCGTCGATGGGGCGGACGTGCAACCGGGCGACGCCGTGATCGGGCTTCCCTCCTCGGGACTCCACTCGAACGGCTACACGCTGGCGCGGCGGGCGCTGGAGGGGCTCCCGCTTGACGCCGATCCCGATCGCCGTCTCGGGCGCCCGCTCGGGGACGTGCTCCTGGAGCCGACGGAGATCTACGTTAAGCCGGTGCTGGAGCTGCTCGGTGCGGTCGAGGTGCGGGGCCTGGCACACATCAGCTC
>JBAVGD010000270.1:0-12048 GCA_049684635.1 Solirubrobacterales bacterium
CGCTGAATCGAGATGCAGCTCTGGCCGGCATGAGAGAAGGCATGGATCTTTGCCTTGTCCGCCGCCGCTTCCCAGTCGCCATCGGAATGTACGATCAGCGGCGCGTTGGAGCCGAGCTCCAGGTTGACCTTCTTATGGGGCACGCGGCTGCGGATTCCCCAGCCGACCTTGGCTGAGCCGGTGAAGGTGACCGCCCGCGTCAGCTCGTGCTCGACGATCGCGTTGCCCACCTCGGACCCGGGCCCCGGAATGACGCTCAGCCAGCCGGGCGGCAGGCCCGCCTCGACGAGGATCCTGGCCAGCTTCAACGCGGAGACCGGCGTCTGTCCGGCCGGCTTGAGAACGACGGCGTTGCCGGCGGCTATCGCGGGGCCAAGCTTGTGCGCAACCAGGTTCAGCGGGAAGTTGAAGGGGCTGATCGCCCCGACGACCCCATACGGAACGCGCAGCATCACGCCCAGCTTTCCGGCTCCGGACTCCGATGCGTCCATCGGAACCGTGGCACCGGTCAGCTTGCGCGCCTCGGTCGCGGAGAAGGTCAGGGTGTCGACGCAACGGCCGGCCTCGGCCCTTGCCGTCTTGAGCGGCTTGCCCGCCTCCGCGGCGATTGTCAGCGCCAGATCCTCAACCCGCTCGCGAACCAGCGCGGCCGCGCGATCGAGAACGGCGGCGCGCTCGTGCTGCGGAAGGCCGCCCGACTCGAACGCGACCTGCGCCGCGATCGTTGCGCGATCCACCAGCGCCGAGTCGCCTTTCGCGACGCGCCCGACCAAGGTCCCGTCGTAGGGGCTGAGCACCTCGTCCCACTCGCCGGTCTCAACCCACTCGCCGGCGGCGAGGAGCTCGTGGTCGGCTGCTTGAACCGCTTCGATCGCCATCTTCCTCCTCTCGCTCTGCTCCTTCAGACTAGTTCCTCGGGTTCGGCGATGAGACTGGTTGCGGGCTCTCTTGCCAGTGGGATTGGCTCGCGCTCAAATCGGCGTCGTATCTGGTGGGCAATTGGGAGTTCGGCGCATCTCGTTCATCCACCCGGCAGGCCGCTACTCCGAAACGACGAATCTGTTGACCCAGAGATGCACTTTCGACCGAAACCCCTCCGCCGTGTCGCGGCCGTAGTTCTCTGCGGCGCGGCTGCAACCACCGCATGGCTTGCACCGCCGGCGTCGGGGGCGATCAAATGGGTCGTAGACGGTCGCGGCTTTGGCCACGGGGTCGGCATGAGCCAGTACGGCGCCTACGGCTACGCCCAACACGGCGCGGATTACAGCTTCATCCTCGGCCACTACTACTCGGGGACCCAGATCGGTCAGTTGCCGGGACCGCAGGTGGTCAGGGTCCTGCTCGAGGTCTCTCGCGGCGACGTTGGGTTTACCGGTGCGACAAGCGCCTGCGGACGCGTCCTCGTTGCGGGCAACCAGTACGAGGCGCACCGTGTCGGAGGCACGGTGCGACTGCGGAGCTCCGCTGGCCGGTCCCTCGCGAACTGCGGCTCCAAGCTCCGCGCGACCGGCAACGGTCGCATTGAAGTCGTCGGCGTCGGCCCTTACCGCGGGGCGCTGGAGGTGGTGCCCAGCGAAGCCGGCGGCAGCTCGCTCAACGCGGTCAACGCGCTGCCGGTCGACCAGTACGTGAAGGGCGTCATTCCCAACGAGATGCCGTCCAGCTGGCCGCTGGAAGCGCTACGAGCCCAGGCTGTGGCGGCGCGCTCCTACGCGCTGAGCGTTCAGGTCACCGGCAACGGCTTCGACCTCTACGACGACACCAGCAGCCAGGTCTACAAAGGGCTGGGAAGCGAGACGGCTCACACCAACACGGCGGCCAGCTCGACCAACGGCCAGATCGTGACGTACGGCGGCAAAGTTGCCCAGACCTATTTCTCCGCCTGCTCAGGCGGGCATACCGAGAGCGTCCAGAACGTCTTCTTCGGCCCGCCGGTCCCCTACCTGATCGGCGTTCCAGACCCCTACGACTACTACTGCCCGCTTCATTCCTGGACCCTGCGCTTCACGGAGGCTCAGATCAGCGCCAAGCTGGCGGGCCACCTCGATGGCCATCTGGAACGGGTCGCGATCGTCAAGCGGGGGACCTCACCCCGGATCGTCTGGGCGCGCCTGATCGGGACGACCGGCGTGACGACCATCCGCGGCGACCAGCTCGAGGCGGCGCTCGGCGCTTACGACCGCTGGATGACCTTCCGCAAGATCGTCAACGGCCAGGTCGCCGAATCCGGAGAACCGGAAGAAATCCCGCCAACCGAGCCACCCGGCGGCGCGGCGCCACCGGCTCAGCCGTCGGAATAGGGCTGAATCGGGATCCCGTGGTCGGTCTCGCGCATCCCGAACTCGTAGGCGGCGGCGGCGGGAAGGTCTAGGCGCCGCGAGGGACGGCCTGATCGCTCAACCGTCAGCTCGAGATCGGCAACGGAGCAGTTCACCGTGTTGTGCTCGGGACCGTCGGGATCCGCGTAGACCCAACCGACGAAGTCCTTTTGGGGAGCCGAAACCCGGCCGCGAACGACAATGTCCTTGCCGGGAAGCACGAAAGAACAGGCTGTCGGCGACTCCTCAACCGACGCGGAGCGGACCTTCCCGAGGCCGCCGAGGCGGTGGCGCTCGCCATCGAGCACAAGCATCCCCGACGGGATCCAGGACGTCGTCCAGCGACCGAGCCTGACGCGGGCGGCGCCGGCATCGAAATAGGTGTCGGGGGAGTCCGCGAAACCGGTGCCCTCCAACCAGACCCAGCGCTCGGCGTGCTCGCTGCCCCAGTTGTGACCGATCATCCCCGGCCAGCCGGCGATGTCGTAGCTCTGGCCATCGACCTCGAGGTGACCGTCGAAGCGGGCGTTGGGAAACGGTGCGACGAACTTGGTGCGCGGCACCCGCGCCTCGTAGAGCCAATCACTGGGCAGGTACTTGCAGGGCGCGTCATCGCCGGAGAAGGTGAAGCTCCAGGAGGCGGCAAGCGCAGCGGTCTCGATAATTCCCACTGCCCGGCCCGGCCCGATCTCGGCGCCGTCCACCCGGATCCAGGATCCTGCAGGCGCGGACAGCTCGGTTGCCGGCACGGTGACCTTGGTCGCCCGCGGCCCGGCTGCCTCGCGATCGAAGAGAACGAACCAGATCGAGGCCTTCGGTTCGGCGCCCGGCCGCTTGTGGACGGTGTGCCGGATCCAAATGCCCTGCCCGCCACCTGGCCGACACGCCTTGATGTAGAAGCTCTCGTAGTGCCCGGCCTTGGCGGCAACCGTCGGAAACCGCGCCCGTTCGTCGGCGCTCGCGCTCATGCCGGCACTCTAGTTGGCCGCCGCGGGTTGGACGTGAGAGCGCCTGGTCGGAAGACCGACGCAGTAACGGGCAGGTTCGAGACGGTCAAACCTTGATCGTGATCACGTCGCCGTCCTGGACGACGTAGTCGCGGCCCTCGATGCGGAGCAGGCCCCTGTCGCGGGCCCGCACGTACCCACCGCACTCGACCAGCTGCTCCCAACCGATCACCTCGGCCTTGACGAAAGCGTCCTGGATCTCGGTGTGGATCGTTCCCGCCGCCTCCCAGGCGGTAGCGCCGCGAGCCAGCGGCCGGGCAACCGCTTCCTTGCCCTCGCCGGCGGTGAAGAAGGTGATCAGGCTGAGCAGGTCATAGGCAGCCCGGACAAGCCGCGCCAGGCCGGAGCCCTGCACCCCGTAGGACTCGCGCATCTCCTCGGCTTCCGCGGGGTCCAGCTCAGCCAGCTCGTTCTCGATCCGGGCGCTGACTGCAACCACGCCGGCTCCGATCTCCGCGGCGTGTGCGGCGACCTCGGGGGGAGCGTCGCTGTCTCCCTCGTCGACGTTGGCGACGTAGAGGATCGGCTTCGAGGTCAGCGCCTGCAGGTGGCGCTCGGCGTTCGGCGCAGCCTCGGGAAGGGGGATCGAGCGCGCCGGGCGGCCGGCCCCAAGAGCCTCGTACACCGCCTGCAGCCAATCCCGCTCGGCGGCTGCTTCGGCGTCACCCGACTTCGCCTGCTTGGTTACCCGTTCGAGCCGCCGCTCGGCCTGCTCGTAGTCGGCCAGCATCAGCTCCGTCTCGATCGTTTCGATATCCGCAAGCGGGTCCACCCTGCCGTCGGGATGTGGCACGCCGCTGTCGGCGTGGCAGCGGACGACGTGGCAGATCGCGTCGGTCTCGCGGATCGAGGCGAGGAACTTATTGCCAAGTCCCTCGCCTTCGGAGGCGCCCTTGACGAGGCCGGCGATGTCGTGAAAGAAGATCGTGGCCGGGACCAGCTCGGAGCTGCCGACCGTCTCCCCGATCCGTTCCAGCCGCTCGTCGGGCACCTGGGCGATCGCGACGTTGGGCTCGATCGTCGTGAACGGATAATCGCCCGTCTGCGCGCCCCCTTTGGTCAGCGCGTTGAAGAGGGTCGACTTGCCGGCATTCGGCAGCCCGACGATTCCCACCTTCATAGAGAGAGGGGGACGAGCAGGCCGAGGAGGACGCCCAGCACGACCCCCGCCAGGACGTCGGATGGGTAGTGCATGCCGAGGTAGGGACGGCCGAGCGCAAGGGCGATTGCCAGCACGAAGGCGATGGCGCCGAGCGAATCGACTCTGGTCATCGCTGTGGCGACCGCAAAGGCGGAGGTGGCATGCGCCGACGGGAAGCTGAGGGAGCTTGGCGCACCGCCCAGCGGCGGCAGTCCCGCGAGCTCGGGCCGCGGCCGCTTGACCGCCAGCTTGACGACGAAGTTGAGCCCGATCGCGAGCGGGCCAAGCGCCGCGACGATCAGCCAGGATTCGCGTTGCGAGGGGTCGACCGCGGCGAGGGTCAGTGCAATGACCACCCAGATCGCGCCGTTGTTGCCGGTCTTGCCAAGCGCCTTTGCGGCGCGCTCCACCGCGGGGGAGTGGCCATGCGTCCGCATCCAGCGCAGGAGGCTTGTATCGAGCTTCGACATCGGCCGCGCAGGATAATCCGGATGCCATGACCTCCGTCGCCGGTTACCGGCACGTCCCCGGGCACCACTGCGGTTCGACCGCCCTCCGCAACCTGCTCGGCTTTCACGGAATCGAGATCAGCGAGGAGATGGCCTTCGGCCTTGGCGCCGGTGCGTGCTTCTACTACGTGGCCATCGAGGAGGCCTCGCCGAGCCGCTGGTTCAACGGCCGGACAGCGAGGCTCGAGGAGAACTTTCGCGACCTGACCGGCGCCGCCCTCCAGATGAGAACCTTCGAGCCGGGCGACGGAGATGCCTGGGAGGCGGCCCGCACCGAGGTGGACGCCGGAAACCCGGTTCTCCTGCTCACCGATCTCTACTACCTCGATCACTACGGCAACTCGGCCCACTTTCCCGGCCACGCCGTCGTGCTCGCGGGCTACGACGAAGAGGTTGCCCATCTTTCCGACACGGCGTTCGAGGAGCTTCAGACGACGCGCCTCGAGAACCTCGATAAGGCCCGGCACAGCCACCATCCCGCCTATCCCCTCCAGGGTCACATGTTCACCGTCTCCGGGGAGATCGACGCCGATCGGCTGCGTGAGGCGATCCCCGCCGCGATCGAGCGCGCGGCCACGGCGATGGTCGAGCCCGAGTTCCGGGACTTCTCCGGCCTCGACGCGGTGCGCAGGCTGGCCGGGGAGGTGGGCTCGTGGCCGGAGGCCACCGCGGACTGGCAGTGGTGCGCCCGCTTCGGCTACCAGGTGATAGAGCGCCGCGGCACGGGCGGCGGGGCCTTCCGGCTGATGTACTCACGCTTTCTCGAGGAGGCCGGACGCCCTGAGGCTCCGCTCGCCGCCGAGGCCGCCGCGCGCTGGACAGACCTCGCCACTGCCCTGCACGCCGCAAGCGAGCGTGACGAGCCAGATCCAAACCTCTGGCGTCGCATCGACGCGGCCGCCCACCGCGTGGCCAAGGCAGAGGAACACCTCTGGGACTCACTGGCCAACGGCTGAGAAATTACCTCTAGGACCCCTTGGCCAACTGTTGAACATGGCCCCTGCCATTCAGTAGTAAACACGGGTGGCGGGCTTTGCTCCATGTTGTACGGTTAGTAATTGCGGGAGGCGGGTAGCCAGATGGAAACCCGTCTTTGAGGAGAGTTACATGAGAGGCAAGGCACGCTCGGCGTCCCTACTCGCACTCACTACCGCACTTTTTCTCATTGCGATCGGCACCTCATCGGCCCAGGCCGCGATCTCGATCAAAAAATGGGAATCGAACACCTGTAAAGAAAACTCGGACCTACCCGCCACACTTGGCGAAGCCGGACAGGAACCTGGGTACGAATCGACGCTGACGCCACCTCCTAACCAATGCACCGAATCGACATTAGGGAAACTCTTCACCCAGGCGGCCGGTCACCCCAACCTCGGGATCACCGACTTCAGGGTGACAACGTATCCGGCAGTCGCCAAAATCGGAGGGTTCCCGACCGCATTCGTCAAAGACATCGTCGTCGACACCCCCGAAGGGTTGAGCGTCAACCCAGAAGCCCTTCCCAAATGCACCATCGCACAGCTGACGACACTAGCCTGCCCCCCCGCCTCTCTGGTAGGCACCAACTACCTGACCGTGGCTGCGCAATCGCCGGCTGGGGAACCCCCGGAATGTTTGCCCGCCGGTGAATGCCTGCAGGTCCGGATAGCGCTTCCGGTCTACAACGTGGTTCCCTTTGAAGGGGTGCCGTCGATGGTTGGCTTCATGACCAAAGCGGGGCCGACCTTCATCGTTGGCTCACTGAGCCCGGTGGACCAGCACGTGACCTTCACGATCAGCGGTATCCACCCGCCGTCGCTGACCAGCCCGCCGATCGTCGAGTCACGGCTCGTCTTCAACGGAATAGCCGGCAACGGCACCTACCTGACGATGCCCAGCAACTGTGCCGGGAGCCAGGTCTCACTGCTTCACCTCGATTCGCAGGGCCCTCCCTACGAAGCGAGCCAGACGGAAGCGAACGGCATTTACCCGACTCCTAGCGGAGCCAGTGGCTGTGAAAAAGTTCCGTTTAAACCGACCATTGCGGTCACCCCACAGGGCGGGGCGGTCGATTCGCCCGAAGCCACGACCGTCAACGTCGGGATCCCGTTCGATCCGACAGCCCCGATCGCGAACTCGTACCTGAAGACGGCAAAAGTCACCCTGCCCGAAGGAATGGGGATCAACCCAGCCTCGGCCAACGGCCTCGTGCCCTGCACCGATGCCCAGTTCCATTACCACACCAACCTCCCGATCGAATGCCCGGATGCGTCGAAGATCGGGACGGTCGAGGTTCAGACGCCCTCGCTGCCGGCGGATTCGCTTGGCGGCACTGTCTATGTCGCCGAACCGAAGAGCAGCAATCCGACCAGCGGAGAACAGTTCCGCATCTTCATCCATGTGACCTCGGTCCGCTACGGGGTGAACGTGCGGCTGGTCGGCAAGGTGTTTCCCAACCTGGAAACCGGCCAGCTCACAGCGGTGGTCGACGAAAATCCCCAGGCGACGTTCAGCTCCTTCAAGCTGCGCTTCAACGGCGGCGCCAAAGGGGTTCTGACGACACCCGGCACCTGCGGTCCGCACACGACAACGACTGTAATGACCCCGTGGTCAGAAGTTCCCGACAGAAACGAACCGACCGGGTCGTTCATCCTGACCAACCTCCCCGATGGCGGCAACTGCCCGAGTACCCTGGCCGGCCGTCCGTTCGCGCCCAGCTACACGGCTGCTTCCGACAGCAGCACGGCTGGGGCCTACAGCCCGCTCCGGGTCCACATCGGTCGTGCCGATGGGCAGCAGGAGCTGAAGCTCGTCGACGTGACGCTGCCCAAGGGCCTGACCGGCAAGCTCGCCGGCATCCCCTACTGCTCCGACGCGGCAATCACAGCCGCCGCCAATCGCAGCGGCATCGCTGAGCGGGCAAGCTCGAGCTGCCCGGCGGACAGCCAGATCGGCACCGTAACCACCGCTGCCGGAAGCGGGAGCGGACCGATCAAGATCGCCGGTAAAGCGTTCCTAGCCGGCCCCTACAAGGGAGCGTCGCTCTCGATGGCGGTGATCACGCCGGCGGTCGCGGGCCCGTATGACCTCGGCACCGTCGTGATCAGGACGGCCCTCAACGTCAACCCCGAAACCGCACAGGTCAACGCGGTCTCCGATCTGATCCCGAACGTCTTCGGCGGAGTGAAATTGGACATCCGCTCGATTGACGTCAACCTGGATCGCAGCAAGTTCATGCTCAACCCGACGAACTGCTCGGCACAGGCCAACAGCGGCACGATCAAGGGCGGCGGGGGCGACCCGTCCAACCCGGCGGCGTTCAGCTCCTACCCCGTCAGCGATCCGTACGCGGCCACAGAATGCGACAGCCTTGGCTTCAAGCCGAAGCTGCACACGCGGCTGTTCGGGCCAACCAAGCGAACGAAGAACCCGCGCATTCGAACGATCCTGGAAGCTCGCGAAGGCGATGCGAACCTGAGCCGCGCGGCACTGACCTTGCCGCACTCGGTCTTCCTTGATCAGAGCCACATCAAGACCGTTTGCACGAGGCCGCAGCTGGCATCGCAGACGTGTCCGAGTGCGGCGGTCTACGGCCAGGCCGAAGCAAAGACGCCGCTGCTCAGCAGCCCGTTGGAAGGCCCGGTTTATCTCGTGTCCTCCAATCACAAGCTGCCGGACCTGGTGGCCGACCTGCGCGGTCAGGTCAACATCCAGCTGCACGGCGTGATCAGCTCCAAGCGGGGCGGGATCAAGACCGTGTTCAACGGGTTGCCGGATGTCCCGGTGAGCAAGTTCACCATGAACATGGACGGCGGCAAGAAGAGCCTCCTGGTCAACTCGAAGAACCTCTGCGAAAGCACCAGGACCTCGGTGATGAACCTGAAGGGTCAGAACGGCAAGAAGGTCAAGGACAACAAATTGCCGCTCAAGGTCAAGGCCTGCAAGTAGGCAGCGGCGCTGGTGGCGGCGCGGTGGGCTCAGTGCCCGCCGCGCCGTCACCGTCAATCGCTCAGCTGGGAAGGAGGCGAGCGAAGTAAGCCAGCGGGTTGCCGGAGCGACTCTCGAAGCTGAGTCCGGCATCGGCAGCCTGCCGGCGGAGCGACCCCAGAGCGGTGAAGTGCGGATCGCCAAAGAGCTCCCCGACGACGAGGCGGCCACCTGACTTGAGAACCCGGCGGATCTCGCGAAGAGCGGAGTCCCGATCCGGAATCTCACCCAGTACCGCCGTCAGGACGACACCGTCCATGGACGCGTCTTCGTAGGGAAGCGCCGTGGCATCACCTCGCGTCGGGACGATGGTCCCGACGCCGCGCTCGGCGGCGCGCGACATCGTGTGATCGAGGAACTTCTGCTGAAGGTCGAAGATCTCGACCCTGCCGCCGGGGGACACCCACTCGGCGAGATCCAGCGTGTAGTAGCCGGTGCCGGGGCCGATCTCGAGGATCCTCTCGCCCCGCTGCGGGTCAAGAACCTGGCGCAGCCGGCGGCGCGTGATGATCGGATGGGGCGCCTCGACCCAGAACCGCTGGCCGTAGGGACAGGCTGTGGGATTCTTCCGCCACCACAGCGCAGCGGCTAGAACGGCGCCAAGCCAGACCAGCAGGCTGCGGCCTCGCATCAGGCCGAGGGGTCGCGCGAGAAGCCAACCCGGTGCTCCCCCGATTCGATGCGGAGGAAGGCAACCTTGCCGAGGTAGACGGCAAGAACGCCTTCCTCGGTCTTGACGTCGTACCAGCCGCCCTTCTCGACCTGCTTGCGAAGGTCCTTCAGCTCGTCCTCCCCGAGGCGCGCGGAGACCACCTGGCCACCCTCGAAGCCGATCTCGACCCGTTGCGCGTTCGCCATCAGTGCCCTCCAGACGGTTCGACTATCTCGGTCAGTACGCCGCCGGTCGCGCGCGGGTGCAGGAACGCCACGCGACTGCCGCGGATGCCAATTCGCGCCTCCGAATCGATCAGCCTCATCCCGGCGGCCGCGAGCGCGGCGAGCGTTGCATCGATGTCATCGACGGCGTAGGCGACGTGGTGAAGTCCGGGACCCTTGCGGTCGGCGAGAAACTTTCCGACCGCGGTATCGGGGCCCAGCGGCCGCAACAGCTCGACGTGGCCCTCGCCGACATCGAGCAGCACGGCCTCAACGCCCTGCGACTCGACCGTCTCACGGTGGGCGAGCGCCATCTGGAAGCTCTTCTCGTAGAGGCCAATCGCCGCGTCCAGATCTTCGACGGCGATGCCGATGTGGTCGATCCGTTTAAACACCGGCTCTGATCCAGCTGTGCGACGTTCGTTGGCTCATACTCGTCATCGACTTCCGTTTCCCTCCAGATGCCTTTCCGCACGGGGAGCGGCGCAGTCTACGTCCCCTCGACCCGCAGGATCTCGGCCAGTGCCGCCACTCCGATCTCCATCTGCTCGGGCGTCGGCTCCTTCGTCGCGAGATGCCGCTGGATCTCCCGACCCGGCGTGTGGAACGCCTCGGCGAGAGGAGAACCATGGTGGCGATCGCTCCAGGCAAAGAGCTCGACCGCTATCGAGGCGCCGCCGATGCCGACGACGGCGCGCGCCAGCGGGCTCGGCCGCTCGACCAGCCGCTCCAGCATCACCGTGCCGCCGGCAGAGAGCAGCATCATCGGCGTCAGCAGGTTGGAGCCGCAGCGGTCGTGCTCCTTGGCCACCGAGGCCGGATTCTCGATCCCCTGCTCGTAGGCGGCGATCGCCTTGTGCTCGACGCCGTGGTAGGCGGCCAGATCGCGGTCGGTGAGGGCGACGAGGGCGGGCATCGCTCCCAGCGCCTGCACCATCCCCTCGCGCAGCGCGCTGCTCGCCACCCTGCGCCGCAACGCCGTGGTCGCGACCAGAGTCGTCCCGATCGCGACGAGCACCTTCCAATTCTCGAAAGGCAACCGGGCCGCCGGCAACCGCCGCCGGACCAGCGGTAGCACGACCATCGCCTCGACCAGTTTCAGCGGCCCTCGGAGCCCCGGCACCTTCCCCACGAGCTTCGGCGCCAGCTCGGGTTTCCGTTCGGAAGCAACGACGACCTGCCCGTCCTTGTCGCGGACGGCGGCGGCCCAATGCGTCGGCCCGTGAATGAGCAGGCCGTTGTGCAGGGCCATCCCACCGAGTCGCAGCCGCTCCTCGCCCTTGGTCTCCATTCGCTCACCTTAAACCCTGGTTGGGAGCGGCCGACAGGGAGACTTCGCCGCTCGCGCAGTCAGGACGTTGCGGTTGGCTCCGAGCCGTCGGCCCGGAGGGGAACAGCACGAACGACCGCAGATGGCGCGGCCGTTCGAGCCCCCCTGTGTCCCCTTATTCCCGGCCGGAGGCCCCCAGTCCAGGCCTCCGGCCGGTGTGTCGGCTCTCCCTGGCTCTAGCTTGGAAAGCCAACCTTGAAACACAGGTCATAACGAGAAGTTGCGCCCGCAATTACCGGTCGCGCAGCCTGCCCCTCAAAGCCTCCAGTCGCTCCCTCAGCTTCGCCTCGAAACCGCGGTCGGTCGGGGAATAGAAGCGAGAGTCCTCAAGGCCCGGTGGCATCAGTTGCTGATCGCTGATTCCACTCGGTTCGCTGTGCGGATACCGGTATCCCTCGCCCCGGCCGAGCTCCGCCGCGCCGGGGTAGTGGGCGTCGCGAAGGTAGTCGGGCGGCGTCTTGGCACCGTTCTTGCGAACCTCGGCGCGGGCCGCGGAGAGCGCCTTGTAGGAGGCATTCGACTTCGGTGCAAGCGCCAGGTAGACGGCGGCCTGGGCAAGGTTGAGCGCGCACTCGGGCAGTCCCACCCGGTCCACGGCCCTGGCCGCCGCGTCGGCGACGAGCAGGGCTTGAGGATCCGCGTTGCCGATGTCCTCCGAGGCAAGGATGACCATGCGGCGCGCGATGAATCGCGGGTCCTCTCCCCCCTCCAGCATCACCGCGAGGTAGTAGAGCGAGGCATCCACGTCCGAACCCCGAGTCGCCTTGATCCATGCTGAGATGAAGTCGTAGTGCCGGTCGCCCTGGCGGTCGTAGTCGACCGCCTTGCGCTGCAGCGCGTCCTCGGCCGCCGCCACATCGACCGGCCCTCCATGGGCTCGCTCGACCGCCCGCTCGAGGGC
>JBAVGD010000271.1:0-5292 GCA_049684635.1 Solirubrobacterales bacterium
CCAGACGTCTGAGGGTGGTGCTTCCTCTGAGAAGCCGGTGAGGATGGTGCGGGTCTCGGCCAGGCTGAACCCCACCTGCTTAGCCAGCACGACCATCTCGATCCGCCGCATGGCATCTCGGTCGTAGCGGCGCTTGCCGCCCACTCGTTGAGGGGTCGATAGGAGTCCGGCTCTCTCCCAGTAGCGAAGCGTCGACGCCGGGACTCCCGCACGATCCGCCGCCTCCCCGATCGTAAGTTGGTTGCGGCTCACGCTCATGGCCTTGACTTAAACCTTACTTCAGGTGTTAGACCGGTCTGCGAAACCCGAAGAAAGGTGACGGCATGTCCGATGCTCATGTTGGTTGCGCTGAAACCGCAGCCGGGGATGGCCCCAGCTGCAACCTGAGCCGGCGATCCGGGATGACCCGTCCCGCTCGCGGAGCCCGGGCACTCGCCGGTGTCGGCTTTCTGGTCCTTGCCGGGGCACTGGCCTCGCGCCAGGCCCCTGGCCAAGTTGCCCTCTGGCCACCGGCACTCGTTCCCACCTGGTTCGGGATCTCCCACCTGGTGGCCGGCGTCATCGGCTATGAGGGCTGCCCCGAGCTCGGCGCGATCCCCAGCGTCCTGCTCGCTCGCCCGGTCGCGACGAGCTGTGGACCGTGGGAGCGGATCGACCGGCACTTGACATAGTGATCGTTATTCGAAATGCTGCCCGCTATGTCAAGTGCGGAGCCGCGTCTATCCCTCCGCGATGAGCAGAAGGCGCTCACTCGCCGCCGCCTCATCGATGCCGCTGAAGCCGTCTTTGCCCGCAGTGGCTTCCACGGCGCCTCCGTCGAGGAAATCGCCCACGAGGCGGGCGCGACAACAGGCGCGCTCTACTCCAACTTCGCCGGCAAGGAGGACCTGTTCCTCGCTCTCTTCGAGGAGAGGATCGCCGCCGACGTGGGGGAGTACTCGGAGATCGTCGCCGCGGGGAAAACGCTCGAGGAGCAGGCCCGCGGGGCGGGAGACCGCTGGATGGAGATCATGCGCGAGCGCCCGAACTACTTTCCCTTGCTGATCGAGTTCTGGTCCTACGCGATCCGCGAACCGCGTCTGCGGGAGCGCCTGGGTGGGCGCTTCGCGGCGCTTCGCTCCGCGAGTGCCCGGGTGGCCTCCGAGGCGGCGGAACAGTGGGGCCTTTCAGCGAGCGCTGAGGCTGGAGAACGCCTCGGGCTTTTCATCAACGCGCTCGGCAACGGCCTCGCCTTGGAGAAGCTGGTCGATCCCGACGCCGTCCCCGATTCGCTCTACGGAGAGTTGCTCGCGATCGTCTTCCAGGCCTTCGAAGCGCTCGTGCGCGAGAACCTGAATGCGGCCGAGCCTGGTTTCGCAAGCTCCTCGCGGGAGGCCGCGACGCAAGAGAAGGGGTCTAAGGATGCGTGAGGGTTCACCGTCCGTTGACCGCCACGCACCGGCCGGCCAACTCGGCGATCCCGGGCTGCGGCGGGCGACCGCGGAGGACATCCCCCGCTTGAAGGCCGTGCTGGCCGAGGCCTTCTACGACGATCCGGTCATCGGTTGGCTGATGCCCGACGAGCGCACGAGGCGGGCGCGCCTGCGCCGCTTCTTCGGGATCGAGTTGCGCCACATGGCACTTCCGCGAGGCCACATCTGGACGACAAGCGACCTCTCCGGCGCCGCACTGAGCATGCCACCCGGCGCTTGGCGAGTGCCACTGCGCGCCACTCTGCTCGAGGGCCGAGCCTTCGGGGTCCACCTGGGCAGGGCGGCGAGGCTGGGGGCCGCGATGGAATGGCACCATGCGCGCGGCGTGCGAGAGCCGCACTGCTACGTCCGGGATATCGGCGTGCTCCCGGCAATGCAGGGGAAAGGCCTTGGCCGCGCGTTGATGGGCCCAACCCTCGAGCACTGCGACAGCGAGGGCCTACCCGCCTATCTCGAGGCCTCCAGCGAGCGCAACGCAGCGCTCTATGAGCGTCTCGGTTTCCGGCTCACCGACGAGCTGCGAGTTGCCGGCAGCCCGCCGCTGCGGCTCATGCTCCGCCGGCCGGATTCCCGCGAGGCAACATCCTGAACATGGCCGACCGCGAGCGCTCCAGGGCCAAAAGCGCCACCCACAACGCGATCAAGCTTGCCGGTCTCGCCGGCCTCCTGAGCATCGCGCTCGGGATCGCCGGCGTAATCATCGATCAAATGTGGACTTTTCCAGGAACCGGCGCGACGGCAGGCGAGATCGCGGGCTTCGTCCACGCGCATCGCTCGGCGTTGCTCGCGGCGATGGTCCTCAACACCGCCGCTGTGGGGCTCTGCCTGGTCTTCGGTGTCGGTGTCTGGCAGTGGCTACGGGAGGCGACCGGCGGCGAGAGCGCTATGTCGATGTGCTTCCTGGTTGGGCTCGTCAGCTTCGTGACGCTCCTCCTCGCCGGCTTCACGTGCTTCTTCGTGCTCGTCTACCGCTCGGCTGACGTGTCCGATCCCCGGCTGCTCTACGACCTCGCCTTCGGCCTGCTCGCCATGTCCGGAATTCCCACGGCGCTGGCTCTTGGCTCATACGCGGCGCTGGTCTTCCGCGACGACCGTCTACCTCGGTGGACGGCGTCAATGGCCGCCGTGGCCGCACTGGCGCACCTCGTGCTTCTCGCCTCGCTCCTGATCGCGAGCGGTTTCTTCTCGCTCGAGGACGGAGTCACCATTGCGATTCCCGGCACACTGTTTGCCTGGATCGCCGGCACGAGCATGGCGATGATGTCGGCCGGGCGACCTGAAGCGTCGATCGGTTCGTCAGCCTGAGCCGGGGTCCAGCGAAGCGAGCCCGCTCGGCGGTGGCACGCCAACCCGCCCATGACGACAACGCGGGTGGAGCTGGTTCAAACGCTCTCGGTAGGTCTCCAGCGTCCCGCCAGCCGCATGACCAACCCCCAAAGTACGTAGACGATCGCAAGGGTGATGAGCAGGAACTTGAAGCTCGCGCAGACCGTTGCGAAGCGAGGGGCGACGCTTCCTCCATGGCCGCCGAGTGTGAGCAGCAAGGCAATGTTTTCCGCAGCATCGAAAAGGGCTGCGGAGGTGGCAAAGAGTGGCGTAGCGATTCCAACGGCCCCAAGTAGCCGCAGGCGCCGTCCTCTCGCGAAGTCACGGGTGGCAATCGCGGCAAGGGTGAAGAAGGCTCCGTAGCTCAGCATGAAGCCGAAGTCGATCCACAGTGACAACCGGGCGAGGTCCCGGCCATGATGCCCCCATTCAGCCATGATCTGAGTCGCTCGCTGCTCGCTGCCGGCGAACTCAAATCCGAGTATCGAGGGGCCGCCCGTGGCTTGCAGGCGCCGATCGATGATCAGCAGCGCAATGTCGAACGCGACCATCGCGATCCCGATGAAGACAAGCAGCCGTTTACGGCTCAAAGCGATGGAGGGGCTCCTTGATCCTCGGTGAAAGCGGCCATGATGGCGCCAATCCTCTCCGCTCTCACGGACGATCCCGCGCGGCTCGAGCTGCGGGGGAGGTCCTCGCTCACGGGCGCGTCGCGCCGAGGTCCATGCGGACCAGCTGGCCGGGATTACCCGCGCCCGCCGAAATATCCGAACTCTTTACGTCGAGTGGATCTGCGCAGGTGCGTCGTAGAGCGCGGAGCGGTCGACGTCGGTGAATGAGGTGTGACCGGTCAGGGCCAGCGCGACGTCGAGGTCGGCCTTTAGGACATCGAGGACGTGGCGCACGCCGGCTTCGCCGCGCGCCGCAACGGCCCACGCCCAGGCGCGCCCGACCAGCACCGCGTTTGCACCCAGCGCGATCATCTTGAACACATCGAGCCCGGTGCGCACGCCGCCATCGACGAGCACCTCGACCTGACCTCCGACCGCGTCAACTATCTGCGGAAGCGCACGCACCGTCGAGGGCACCGAGTCGAGTTGGCGGCCGCCGTGGTTCGACACGACCACGCCGTCGATGCCGACCTCAACCGCACGCCGAGCGTCCTCCGGATCGAGAACCCCCTTCACCAGGAGGCGACCGTCCCAGTTCTCGCGCACCCAGGCGATGTCGTCCCAGGTGACGCTCGGGTCGAACTGGGAGTCAACCCAGCCACGGAACGCTGCCGGGCTGCGTGCGCCTGGAACCGCGTCCTCCAGGTTGCCGAAGGTGAGCGGTTTTCCGGCTACCGCCACGCTGCGGATCCAGCGCGGATGGGAGAGCAGGTCAGCGGCACGGCGGATCTTGGCCTTCGCGGGGAGATCGTCGCCCACCACCGCGTTTCGCGTGTCGCGGTGGCGAGCGCCGAGCGCCGCCAGGTCGACGGTGAGCACCAGCACCGGGCATCCAGCTGCTCGCGCACGCGCCATCAGCTGCTCGGTGTAGCTGCGGTCACGCATCACATACAGCTGAAACCAGGGTGGCCTCGACGTCGAGCGCGCCACCTCCTCGACGCTGCAGATCGAGACGGTCGACTCGACGAACGGCACCCCCGCCGTCTGCGCGGCACGTGCGGCCTGCACCTCGGCGCGGCACGCAAGCATCCCGGCGAGACCCACCGGCGCAAGGACCACCGGGAAAGCGAGGCGCTGACCCAGCACCTCGACCGCCGGATCGCGCTCGGAGACGTCGCGCATCACGACCTGCCGCAGAAGCAGCCGCTCGAGGTCGGCGGTATTGGCGCGCATAGTGCTCTCCTCATATGCACCGCCATCGACATAGTCGAACAGCTGACGGGGCAGCCGCCGCCGGGCGAGCTCGCGATAATCGAGCACCGTCGCCGGTGCAATACCCAGTGGTCGATCAGCGCGAGACCGCATCAATGACGCAACCTAACGAACTGGCCCCTGCTCGATCCGGGTCAAACCACTTTCGTCTACAGGTGTGAGGACCACGGATCTTGAATTGCCCGCGATCCTGCGTACGGCTGACTTTATTGCGGCGCCACTTGCCTGGACCGAAGCGCCGCGAAGATCCACCCCGCGACGAAGACGAACCCGGCCGAGATGCCAAAGACCCAGGTGAGATCACCGAAGACCTCGGCGATGCGCGGGGCCGGCTGAGCGAAGTTGCCCGTGAGGACGACCGCGAGGGCGGAGTTCTGAATGAGATCGGAGCCAGCGGCGAGCAAGCCGAAGACCGCGGCAAAGCGGGCGATGCGCGCGAGGCGCTCGACTCCCGCCGCGGCGAGTCTGAGGGCGGCGAAGGCGCAGCCCGCGCAGAGCAGTAGTCCGTAGCTGACGAGGAAGGGAAGCTCCAGCGCGAGAAACCACCAGGCGGCGCGGCGGCCATCGTGACCGAGTTCGTTGTAGGCCAGTTCGGCCTTGGCAGAAGTCCC
>JBAVGD010000272.1:0-6898 GCA_049684635.1 Solirubrobacterales bacterium
CGCCGGCGCCGGTCCTTGATCGGCGCCCTAATCGGTGCGGCCGCCGCGGCTGCGACGGTCGCTCACGCAGGACCCGGCTTGGCCCCCGTCGTTCCCGGGCTCGGCCCGGCGCTCGGTATCCGTCACCGCCAGGACGGCGACGGCGTTGCGCTGACCTTTGACGACGGCCCGCATCCCGAAGGAACGCCGCTCGTGCTCGAGATCCTGCGCGAGGCGCGTGCCCCAGCCACGTTCTTCCTCGCCGGCGAGCAGGTGGTGAGACGTCCCGCTCTGGTGGCGGAGATCGTCGCCGCTGGTCATCGCGTTGAGCTCCACTGCCACCGTCACCGCAATCTGCTCAGGTTGACCACGCGTCAATTTCTCGAGGATGCCGAACGCGCCCGCGCGGCGATCGAGGACGCGGCCGGGCAGGCGGTCGCCGACTACCGTCCGCCCTACGGCATCTTCAGTGGCGGGGCGCTGCGGGCGGTCCGCAGGGGCGATTTGCGGCCGGTGCTCTGGTCGCGCTGGGGACGCGACTGGGCCAGTCGTGCGACCGCACGCTCGATCGCCCGCCGTGCGGCGGCAGGCATCAGCGCAGGGGACATCGTCCTCCTGCACGATGCCGACTACTACAGCGTTCCGGGTTCCTGGACTCGGACCGCGGCGGCCCTGCCGATCATCCTCGAGGCGCTGGACAGTTGCGGGCTTAAACCCGAACTGCTGCGCCGCTGAGCGGGAGGCGCCAGGGTCCATTGCTCGCAGCCGGCGAAAGCCTCGTCGAGGCGCCTCGCCATTGCGCTTCTGGGTCGCTCCTGGTCGAAGATCTCCTTGGCCATAGCTCTCCGTCCTGGTAGGGGACGCCCGAAAGCATGATCCCTCGACCAGACGAAAATATGCACATTGCGAAAAAGAAGCCCCAACTTCCGCATTTCGCTGCAGGCGGCGACGTTTTTACCCTGGATCTGAGGGCAAAAACGTTACGGCCGAGGGTGGGAGGGGCTATTGCCGTTTCAGCCAACGTTCACCCGTTCTGGCGGCTGCAAGCCTTCGCCTGGCGTCGTCCTCAGCCGGCGGCCGTGAAGGAGGCGATCTCGTCTGCCAGGAGCTGTGGCTGGTCGAGAGGCACGAAGGTCTTCGACTCGGGGATCTGAACGATGCGCACGTTCTGGGCGCCGGCGGCGAGACGTTCGGGGTAGGTGATCGGGAAGTAGCGGTCGCCCGGCGCCCAGGCCAGCAGGATCGGCAGCTCGGAGCCGCCCAGCTTCTCGGCGGCCTCCAGGGTGAAGCGCTTGTCCATGCCGGCGGTCACCTTCTTCAGGTCGCGACGGACGGCGCGGTCATGCATCGCCGGCTCCATCCAGGAGGCGACCAGCTCGTCGGGGATGCGGGTCCGAGCGAACGGTCGGAACGCGGCCCGAGCGACCGCGCCGATCCGGAAGGGCGCCGCCAGGGCCGACATCCCTCCCGGCAGCTTGGCGATCGGCGGCATTGCCTTGAAGATCCCGGGCGGAAAGTTCTCATGCGTGTCGCAGTTGGTGAGGACGAGCCGGCCAACTCGCTCTGGGTGACGGGTGACCAGGACCTGAGACATCGCCCCGCCCATGTCGTTGCCAACGATCGTCACGTCGTTGAGGTCGAGCTTGTCGAGAAAGCTCGCAATCAGGCCGGCGACACCGATGGGGGAGAGGTCCGCGTCGGCCTTCATCCCGACCCGGTGAGCGCCGAATGGCCAATCGGGTACGAGGCAGCGGCAGCGGTCGGAGAGACTGTCTACGACGCCATCCCAAAGGCGACCGTCGACCAGGTAGCCGTGCACGAAGACGACGGGTGGGCCATCGCCGGCCTCGCGGTAGCGCACGGTTCCGTCTACAAGCTCGATCTCGCGGCGCTCGTCTGACTGGGCCATCGTCCCCCTCGTCTCGTGAAGACTGCGGCCGCAGCTTCTCACGAAGTGGGCGCGGGCGACGACTTTGCGCTCAAGGATGCCGCTGGAGCGGCCATTGGATCGATGGTGCTGCCGTCCGTGACGCGGCGTGCCTCCTTCTGCGCGTACATGCGCACGTCCGCGAGCTGCAGGGCGGCGGACGGATCGCTCGCCTCGTGCGGCATGACCGCGACTCCCCACGACGACGCCACGCGCACCCCGCGATCCTCGGCTCTCAGCGCCTCCGCCGCGGCGCGCGTTGCGTCGTTGAAGCGCTCCTCCGCGCAGGTGAGCATCACGCAGAACTCGTCGCCACCGATCCGGTAAGCGGCTCCGTCCTCGCCAAGCGCCTCCCGCAGGTTGCGTCCCAGGCGTTCAAGCAGGGCGTCGCCGGCCGGGTGGCCGAAGGTGTCGTTGTAGTGCTTGAAGCCGTTGAGATCGAAGAGGATCAGCGCGGTGGGCAACCCTGCGCCCGCGTGGCTGAAGCGGGCCTCGAGGTCGAGCTCCATCTTGCCGCGGTTGCCGAGGCCCGTCAGCGAATCGGTGCGGACCTGCATCAGGAGGGACTTGTTCTCTCGCACGCTGACCGCCAAACGCACGATGATTGCCAGCACCGCAGCGGCGAGCAACGCCGCCGACAGCGCGCTGGCCGGGCCGAAGTACTGCATGAAGAAGAGACTGCCCATCACCGCGGCACAGACGATCGGAACCGCGAGCTCGTGCCAACCGTCGAGCGATGGCAGCGAGATGCTGGATGGCCGCACCGGCTGCCATGCCGCGAGCCCAAGGAAGACCGCGGCGACGAGGTAGATCGGGTCGATCCAATTCCCCACCGGTACGACACCGCCGGTTGCCTGAAGCGTGTAGGCGATGTCGGCCACGACCAGCGTGGCGAGGCCCGCCAGCAGCAGCGACCAAACGCGGTCAAGGTGCCAGCCCGTGAGCGCAATCGCGCCGACGATCAGGCTGAACACGAGAATGTCACCGAGCGGGTAGGCCAGCGAGGTGACCACCTGCAGAGGGGTGCCGGTGGTCGTGTTGAAGACGACGTCGAACACGAAGGTGGTGCCCAGGGCCGCCGTTCCCAATGCGGCGATCAGGCCGTCCAGCCAGAGCCGCGGATCGAGCTGGTGCGCTCTCGCTCGGACCAGCGCCGCCAGGCCCGCAATCGCGAGTGGGTAGAAGGCCAGGTAGCCGGCATCGGCCGGGGATGGGAAGGGGGGCGATGGGTTGTCGAGGATGAACCAGGTCCAGTACACCTCCGCGGCGGCCCAGGCCAGGATCGCCGCCCCGATCAGGATCCAGGCCGCGCGCTCTCGTGGCGCAGCCGCGGCTCTGAGGAGGCAGGCCAGGCCGGCGGCAATGACGACCGAGTCGTAAATCGGTCCATTGGTGATGAAGTCGAGCCCCGGTCCCCCGAGGGCGAACCAGTTGTGGAAGGCAACGCAGACCGTCCCGCCAAGCAGGATGAGCGCGAGCAGGAGATGCAGGGGGTGCCTTCTCGCGATTGCGGTCACCCCACCTGTAGTTTCCACACGGCTGGTATCGGCAGCGAGCGCGCACTTCTCTAGACTGAGGGGACGATGAAGGCGGACATTCACCCCGAATACACGATCGCCAACGTGCACTGCTCGTGCGGCAACCAGTTCTACACGCGCTCCACCAAGGACGATCTTCACGTAGAGCTCTGCTCCGAGTGCCACCCGTTCTACACCGGCAAGCAGAAGCTCGTAGACACCGGCGGTCGCGTGGAGCGGTTCCAGCGCCGCGCTGCGAAGCACGCCAAGGCCAGGAGGTAGGCGGTGAGCGCGGAGCGCGCCGCGCCCATCACCGGTTTGTCGCGGGCGGAGGGGGGATCCGCCACGAACGGCTCGGGGGCGCCGTCCCTGAACGGGGCCGATCCCCTGCGAATGCCGGACGGCGCGCTTGTCGCGAAACGCGACGCGCCGCTCGGGGGGCAGGCTGTCCTGGAGGGAGTGATGATGCGCGGCGTCTCGACCTGGGCAGTCGCGGTCCGCAATCCCGAGGGGCGGGTCGAGCTGACGTCGGAGCCGTTGGTTCCGTGGGCGCGGCGTCACCGAGCCTGGCGATTGCCCGTACTGCGAGGCGTCGTTGCTCTGGCCGAGTCGCTGAAGATCGGTTTCCGGGCCCTGGCGATCTCGGCCAACGCGCAGTTGGAGGAGGGCGAGGACGGCGAGAAGGAGGAAATCGGAGGCTGGGTCTGGGGGTTGACGATCGTCCTTTCGATGGCGCTCGCCATCGGGCTCTTCTTCGTCGTGCCGGTGGGTCTGACGAGTCTGATCAAGGACAAGCTCGGCTCGCCGCTCCTCTTCTGGCTGGTCGAGGGGATCCTGCGGACCGCGATCTTCATCGGGTACATCGCCGCGATCAGCCGCCTGCGAGACCTGAGACGCGTCTTCGAGTACCACGGCGCCGAGCACAAGACGATCTCCTGCTACGAGGCCGAAGACGAACTGGTGCCGGCGCGGGCCAGGCTGTACTCGCGGCTCCATCCCCGCTGCGGCACCAGTTTCCTGCTGATCGTGATGGTGCTCGCGATCTTCGTCTTCGCGCCGATTGGCCTTCCCGCTTGGTACTGGCTCGTTGCTTCTCGCATCCTCGGCATCCCGCTGATCGCCGGCCTCTCTTACGAGGTGATCAAGTGGGCCGGAAAGAACCGGCGCAAACGGTGGGTGCGGGGCGTGATGTGGCCGGGCCTGATGCTGCAGAACCTGACCACGCGCGAGCCGGACGAGGACCAGCTCGCGGTGGCGATCGCCGCCCTCGAGAAGGTGCTCGCCGAACAGTCTCCAGACGAACAGGGCGAGTCCCCAATCGAGATCGTCGCCTAGCCGCGAACGGTTCTTGCTCCTTGGGAGCTACCGAGCAGGCTTCCACCCAACGCCACCCGCGGGGGAGGCGTCCCCCTCTATGTTGTCTGCATGATCGATTCGCTGGTTGAACAGATCGAGGCGAGGTTCGCCGAGCTCGAGGCGCAGATGTCAGACCCCGACGTGATCGGGGACAGGCAGCGGTACGCCGAGGTTGGACGCGAATATCGCGATCTGCAGCCTGCGCATGAGCTGGCCCGCGAGTATCGAGCGCTTCACGATGACCTGGAGGGGGCGCAGGAACTGCTGGAGGAGGGCGAGGACGCGGAGCTGCGGAAGATGGCCGACGAGGCCCCTGGGCGGCTGCGGGCGCTGGAAGAGGAAATCCGGCTGGCGATGGTCGAGCGCGACCCCAACGATGCCAAGAACGTCCTGGTCGAGATCCGGGCCGGGACCGGCGGAGATGAGGCAGCCCTCTTCGCGGGCGACCTCTTCAAGATGCTGACCCGCTACGCCGAGACCCGGGGCTTCTCGACCGAGGTTCTCTCCCAATCTCCGGCGGAGGTCGGGGGCTTCAAGGAGGTCACCTTTGCGGTGAAGGGAGACGGGGCGTACTCGGTCTTCAAGTACGAGGGCGGTACCCACCGGGTGCAGCGGGTGCCGGAGACCGAGTCCCAGGGTCGCATCCACACCTCGACCGCCACCGTCGCGGTGCTGCCCGAGGCCGAGGAGGTCGAGATCGAGATCGACCAGAACGACCTTCAGATCGACGTCTATCGCTCCTCCGGCCCGGGCGGTCAGTCGGTCAACACCACCGACTCGGCCGTCAGGATCACCCACAAACCAACCGGAATCGTGGTCTCGATGCAGGATGAGAAGTCCCAGCTCCAGAACAAGGATCGGGCGATGCGCGTGCTGCGGGCGCGCCTTTACGAGCGTGAGGTGGCAGAGCAGCAGGCCAAGATCGCCTCGGAGCGCAAGGCGCAGGTTGGAACCGGCGAGCGTTCCGAGAAGGTGCGCACCTACAACTTTCCCCAGGGCCGGGTGACGGATCACCGCATCAAGCTGACCTCCCACAACCTCGATGGAGTGCTGGGCGGCGAGCTGAGCGAGTTCACGGAGGCACTGGCGGCGGAGGAGAAGAGGCAGAGGCTGGCGGTCGCCGCGGTCGGATGACCGAATCGCCGCCGACGGGCCAAGAGCCACCGCTTCGCCGAGAGTCACCCCTGGACCGAGAGTCAGCCCTCGACCGCGAGCCACAGCTGGCGCGCGGGGAAGCGGTTCGTCGGGGAGCGGGGGCTGGAAGCGTGGCGGACGCGCTCAACGCCGCCGTCGATGCTCTGGCGGCCGCCGGAGTGGAATCCCCTCGGCTCGATGCGGAACTTCTATTGGCAGAGGCCACCGGGTGGGACCGGGCGAAGCTGGTGGCGGGCCCCGAGGACGATCTACCCGCGACAGCCGGCCGGCTGTTTGCCGAGATGGTGCGGCGGCGGCTGCGGCGCGAGCCGGTTGCCTACATCGTGGGTCGCAAGTGGTTCCGCCATGTCGAGCTGGCGGTTGACCGGCGCGTCCTGATTCCCCGTCCGGAGACCGAGCTGCTGGTCGAGCTGGCGCTCGAGCTGAGGCCGGCGCGGGTGCTGGACGTCGGCACGGGCTCCGGTGCCGTCGCGCTGGCGATAGCGAACGAGATCCCCGAGTGCGATGTAGTCGCGAGCGACACGTCGGCCGTTGCACTGGAAGTGGCGCGCTCCAACGCTGAGCGGCTCGGGATCGAGGAGCGTGTCCGCTTCCTCGAAGGATCGGTGCCGCCTGACGAATCGTTCGAGCTGACCGTCGCCAACCTGCCCTACGTGTCCGAGGCGGAGTGGCCCGCGCTGCAGCCCGAGGTGACCGGGTGGGAGCCGCGGGAGGCGCTGCTTGCGGGCGCCGACGGGCTCGATGCGTTTCGGTGGCTGATTCCGCAAGTCGATCGGGGAGTGCTTGCGCTGGAGGTCGGACAGGGGCAGTCCGAGGCAGTCGCCGAGATGCTGCGGGGGGCTGGATTCGGCTCGATCGAGATTCGCCCCGATCTGGCGGGTATCGACCGCGTCGTCCGTGGTGTCCGATGACCGCGCCAGTGGACGGTCCCGCGAAAGGCACCGACTGCCAGGGCCGTGGCGAC
>JBAVGD010000273.1:0-9219 GCA_049684635.1 Solirubrobacterales bacterium
CCCTAGGCGTGGCAGCCGTTGCGAGTGCAATATCGACCACGCTCCGAGCGGGCGACTTGATAGTGACATTCGGAGGCACCACGTCCCCGAAGGCGCTCCCGAAGACCACGTACACGCCGGTCACCACAAGTATCTTCGGCAGCATCAAAACGACCGATGGGACCCATCCGTCGGCGTTCCGCGAAGCCGTTGTCGACATCGACAAGGACGTGAAAATCAACGTCAAGGGCTTCCCGGTATGCAAGGCAGGTCAGCTCGTCGCCCGCGACACCAAGGCAGCGAAAAAGGCCTGTGGCAAGACGATCCTCGGAGAAGGCCACGCGGATGCCGAGATTGCCTTCCCCGAACAGAAACCGATCAAAGTCCCGAGCCCACTGCTCGTCTTCAATGGAGGCGAAAAGGGCGGCAAAATAACCCTGTTGATTCACACCTTCATCACCGTGCCGGCCCCAACCGCGATCGTCACCACGGTAACGATTCAGAGGAAGGGCACCGGAGTGCACTCGATTTCGAAAATCCCTGTGGTCGCCGGTGGCAGCGGCTCCGTGCTCGACTTCAGCTTCAAGCTCGGGAAGACCTATTCCTACAAGGGCAAGAAGATTGGCTACTTCGAAGCCAGATGCCCGGACGGCGTCTTCAAGGTGAACGCTCCACTGGTTCTCTTCAAAAACGAAGCGCATGAACCCGGTGCGCAACCAACCACCGCGCTCAAAGGCAGCCTGGCGGTGCCCTGCACGCCTAAGGGCTAACTGGTTAGCCGAGTCTCGGCAGACCGCAGAAAGGGCGGCCCCCAGGGCCGCCCTTTCTCGTTCCTTCGGCCCTCTTTTCGTTCGCCGTGCCCACCTGGCGCGCTCTTGTGCTTTGCCTTGGGGCGCGCCATGCATTTCAAATCCATGCGACGGCCGGTGCTAAGGACCTGTTTCAGAATGAGCGCGAGACCGGGGAGGTCAATGACCAAGCAAGCGGTCGCGGCACGGTTCGCGCTTTTGGACCAATCCCGATAGGGGAATCGCACCCCTGGGACGGCCAGGACCGGCGGCGCTACGCGGGCCAACCGTCCTCGGAGGCCGGCAATGCAGCTCCCATTGGTCCGCCTCTACGTCCCTTGGACCGCTTGGTCCGGCGCTCGCCGGCCCCCACGCGCGGGGTCCTGAGACAGGTTCTAGCGACTCAGGTCGCTAGCGGCCCTGTTCGTAGGTGTGCTGGTAGCTGGTCGGCGGTTCGTTGCCGTAGATGGGCGGGAACGATTCCTGCTGGCCGCAACCGGGCGTGGGAATCGAGGCTGAGCTTTCCTGATCTCCGAAGGCGAAGTGCTTGAGCCGTTTGAAGAAGTCCGTCGCCTTTGTCACATCGCCGCCGGTGCGAGCATTGAAGGTTGGATCGTTCGGCGTATTGGGATTAAGCGTGGCAACGATTCCGGCGCTGCACTGGCGGGTGTCGAAGTTGGGTAGGCCCTGCGCGAGGCCCTGGTAGGCGAGCGGCTGGTTGTATGCGTTGTTGCGGTTGGCCGTCAGGCGGTGAGGGAATGTGGCCAGCGATTCCGGCCCGAATGGCCCCATCACGCGCAGGTAATTGACCTGATGTGCTCCCGTGGAATCGAGGTGGACCGCATTCGTCACGGCGGCGACGTTCCCCATCGTCGCCGCAAGCTCGTTCTTGTAGAGGCCGAGTCCAACCAGGATCGGATTGAGGTTGCGCAGGAAGGGATCGACCGCGCGCAGCAGCGGCGGGAACTCGTCGCGGAAGAACTTGCGCAGCGCCGGGAAGCCGGTTCGGGAACGGGTGATCACCACCGCGAGGCCTTCGAAGAAGCCCTTCGCTTCCGGAGCCAGCTTCGAGAAGGCGATCAGAGTCGGCGAGAGCTGTTCCGCCGCCGGCACGAGCTGGCGCATCAACGGATCGGTGTTGAGGGCGAAGGTTTTGAGCCGGTTGAGGGTCAGCTTCGACTCTTCCTCGAAGGTCGGGAAGGCCCTGAACAGCGCTTCGATATCGCGGTCGCGGGCGGCGGTTGTCTGGAAAACCGCGTTGGAGTTGCGGATCAGGCTGGCAAGCTCCCCCTGGCGGCCGCGCAGCGCACGGAAGGTGACCGCGCCGTTGCGGAAGAGCTGCCTAACGGCCAGTCGCTGCGTATCGAGAATGCGGAACAGGCGGTCGAATTCCGTGAAGGTCGGTTCGAACTCCGCGAACGCATTCGAGAGATCCTGCCCGCGTCCCTCGATCGCGATCGCCGCATTCTGCATCCATCCCTGGAAGGCGGCGCGAGTCCGCGCGTCGAAGGTTCGGAAGATCTCGTCCAGCTGCACCGATTCGCCGATATTTGCCACCGGAAGCGTCCCGCCATCGGGGAGCTCCGGCCCACTGGCCTTGCCTGGCGTCAGTTCGATGTAGGTCTCACCGAGCAGCGTTTTGGTGCGAAGCATCGCCCGTGTGTTGCGCGGAATCGGCCCGTACTTGTTGTTGATGTCGACGGTGGCCAGAGAATGCTTTCCATCCGGCGCGACTTCGATGCCCTGGACTTTGCCCACGTTGACGCCGGAGATCCGCACATCCGACTGCTGGGCCAGCTGCGTTGCCTCGTTGAATGGAATCTTGATCTCGTAGGGCTTTGCCTTGAACGGGATCGGCCCGCCGAAGGTGATCCACATGAAGAGCAGGATGCCGAAGCAGGACAGGGCGAAGCCGGCAATGACCAGGAGCTGACCTGTGCTGGGGGCGCGCTTGCTCATCGTGCTTCGCTGTATTCGCAGTGGCCGCTCGAGCCGGCCGGGATGGGGATTTCCTGTTCGGTTGGCACGCGCAGGCTTTCGAGGATCGTTTTGACGTATGGATGATTAGCCCGGGCGAAGCCGTAGCCCAGCGAGGAGCCATTGCAGGAGATCATCACGAGCCCGCGGCCCAGCGGGCCGCCCGCATCGGCGAGGTTGAAGTTGGCGTTGAGATCGTGGTTCAGCCACGGGACGTAGAAGAGGAAGCTTTCCTTGCCCTTTGGCTTGTAGGCCAGCTCGTTGAAGAAGCTGTTGAAGCCGCCGAGGGATTCGCCAAAGCCCTTGACGGTCTTGCTGAGGTCGGAGGCACCCTGCTTGGTGTGGACCAGGACGGGGCGTATCTGCCGCGTGAAAGGCCGGATCTGATCGCGAATCGGCGCCGTGGTCTGGTTGAAGAAGCGCTCGCTGGCCTTGAACGCGGGACCAAGCGCCTGCGCCTGCGGAATCAGGCCGAGCAGCGCCGGCCGCGCGGCGGTCGAGAAGCGGTTGGAGCTTGCGAGAGCTGCCTCCAGCGTGGCCAGCGTGGCTGGGAATTCGATCAGCGACTCCTGGATTGCCTGCTGCTGATGCGCGAAGTTGCCCAGCGCCGCGTTCGAGGAGGTGACGAAGCGTTCGATCTCGGCGTCGTGCCTACCGAGTTCGGTCGTCAACAGGCCAAAGTCGTGGATCACCCGCGCCAGCGCCACGTGCCGGCTGGCAACCGCGCGGTTGAGGTCGGCGATGTAGTGAGAGAACGGCTGCAGCCGGCGCAGGGCGCCGGAGAGCTGCCTGCCGCGGCCGCCGATGCCCTGGGCGCCACCGGCGAGCAGCAGCTGCAGGTACTGGCGGGTGTCGGCATCGAGGGTCGAGAGGAACGCTTCGAACTGCACGCTCGGTTCGGTGCGTGAGAGCGGGAAGTTCGCGCCGTCTTCGATGTGTCCGGGTGCCTTGCCCGGATCAATCTCGACGACCATGTCGTTGAGATTGGTTTTGGGACGCAGGAGAAGCGTGGCATCGGGGTGGATCACCTGCAGATACTTCGGCTTGATCTCCATACCGACCACGGCGTGACCGTCTTCGAGGTCGACCGAGGTCACCTTGCCGATCTGAACGCCGGCGATGTCCACCGCCTGTCCCTGGCCCGGCGTGACGGCCTGGGCGCTGGTGAAGTCCCCGCTCAGATTGGCAAAGCTTTCGCCAACAAGCGGTGCCCACGACGGAAGAGACGCTTTCTGCTGGGTGAAGATCCAGAGCGTCATCACGATGGCCGCAACCGTAAGGACGACGATTGCGACGCTGTCTTTCCCATGGCCCCGCGCCTGACGGCGCAGCGCGGTGCGGAAGTGCTTCCAGCGACCGATCTTCGGTGCCTGCTCGGTCATGGGCTCACCGCCGTCAGGCTCGGGGGGCCAACCTGGCCGAGCGAACCATTGACATTCGGCACGGGGTTCGTTGAGCAGTGGACTTCGGGCTTCTCCGGCGGCCGGCCACCCAGCTGCGGTTGCACACCGATTGGCGCCGCGACCGTGTGAGCCCAATCCTGTCTGTCCGTAAGAAGGTTCCCAGCCGGATTTTCCTGCTTGACGAGCGTGCCGCCGCCACCGCCCTGAAGCCGCAGGTACGGCCCGTTCCCGTCGAAATTCTGCGCCTGGCCCGCAAAGTCAGAAAGCCAGTAGAGAAACTCCCGGTAGTTGGGGCCGCCGGTGCTGAAGCGATCTTCGATCGTCTGGTTGCCGGTCGGGACGAGGACCCTGGTGGTGCAGAGGCTGAGCTGATTCAGCTGCGGCAGCGCGATCGCCTTGCCGGCCTGAGCGGCGCCGGCCAGACCCGGGGTCGCTTCGCGCAGCAGCTTTGCCGTTCCGCCGGCCTCCTTACCGGAAAGCAACGGGCGCGCCTGCTGCAACCATGGTTTGGAAGCGGCGATCAGACCCGGTAGCTCCGCCACCGCCGGTCGCAGCTCGATCGCGTAGGCGCGCAGCGGCGGCAGCGTCCGGTTGAGGCTGACGAGCGAAATTCGAGCTGTACGCAGCGCCGGGGCAAAGCGGTGAACCGTCAAGGCGAGGTTCCCCGATTGGGCGGCGAGGGCACCGGTGAAGATGTCGAAGTTGGTGATCAGGCCCTTCAGATCGGCCTCGCGGTTGGCGAAGGCACCGAACGTGCGGCCGGCGCCGGCGATCAGGCGCGAGAGGTCGCCTGGACTGGTGCCGAGGAACGCATTCGCGACCTGGGCGCTGTAGCGACCCGCGGGCCCGCCATAGAGGAAGGCGCCGTTGAGGCCCTGGGCGCCGCTCTCGCCGTGCACTTCGGGGAGTTGGGTCGCATCTTCGGCGGCGGTCGGCTTGTGCGTCAGCGCCGTGCCGTAGCTCTCCAGCAGGCGGCTGAGGTCAGCCCGCACAGGGGACTGGAGGGCGCTGAAGATCTCGTCGAGCTGCACCGCCGTCGAGGTGCGGCTGACCGTAATCGTCGCTCCGCTGCCCATTTCGGGTGCGCTCGGACTGCCCGGATTGAGATCGATGAAGAAGTTCCCCTCGAGGAAGATGCGGGGACGGATCTCAGCCGTGGCGTCGTCATGGATCGGCCGCCCCTTGCCTTCGACCGTGAAGGTAACGGTGGTCGCGTTGCCGTCGCGGTTGGTCGCGACGACTGTGCCGACATCCACGCCCGCGATCCGCACCGGCGAGTTCGTGGAGATGTCGACGCCGTTGCTGAAGGTGGCCTTCAGCGTGTAGCCATATCCGGTGAATGGCACGTGTCCCGTAAATGCCAGGTAGGGGCCCACCGTGAAGATGAGGATGAAGATGAGTGCGATCAGGCCATTGCCGGGCCGCCACTTGAAGCGGCTCTTGGTGGCTCCGACCCTGGTATCGCGCTCAGGCAGGCGTCCCATCAGCCTTCTTCTTCTTCGTTCGTCGTTTTCGTGCCCAAGAGCTTCGGCGAGTGCCCGATCACGGTGCGGCCGATCGCGTAGCGCTCGTTTCCGGCTTCACAGACTCCCCCCTGGCCCGGCGCTGCGGTCCTTGGATAGGGGTTGTAGTGAAGGTGGTTGGTCGATTCGGGTCCGTTTGCCGGGGCGGAGGACGGGCCTGCCTCGGCGTTCGGACCTTCCGGCGCCTCAAACGAGATAGCTCCGGCCCAGTTGCCGTTCCCGTTGCTTTCGCTGAAGACGCTGGCCAGGTTGTTGAAGTCGAGGCTCAGGTAGTTGCAGGTGGTTTGCGCCGGAGCGATGAACTTGATCGCCGGATTCAGCAGGTTGTTCGTATCGATCAGAAGGTCGAGTCCGTTGAAGACGCCGGGCGAGTTCTGGAAGGCAAGCAGCGCTTCGGCGGTGGGCGGTAGCTGGGCGTAGAGGATCGGCGATGCGTTGAGGGCCGGGATGCCCGCCTGCAGGGCGGCGTTGATCGTCGGCGACGTCTTGGCCAGCGCGCTGGCGCCAGGCTGCAGGGCCGCGAAGAAGCGTTCGGAGTCGTGGAAGAACGGGCGCAGCGCCGGCAGGTCGGCATTCGCCGCGTCCAGGGTGGAGGGTCCCTTGGAGATCGTTTCCTGAATGAACGGGCGCGAGACTCGGGCAAAGGCGGCAAAGGTCCGGTCGAGGGCGACGAAGAGCGTCCCCTGCGTCTCGGCGACTGGCGCAACCGTGGCCGAGAGGTCCTCCAGCGCCCGCCAGAAGCCGGCGAAGTTGGTGCTCGGGGTGACGAGTAGCCGCAGGATCGGCGGCCCGCTTTCGACCAGTCTCCGAAGCGCGCCGATCGCCCCGTTGATCTGCGGCCCGCGACCGGCGAACGCGTTCCCGAATCCGGACAGGTTGCGTTTGATCGCGGTCCGCGTCTGTTCGTTGAACATGTCGAAGAACTGGTCGATATCGACCGGTTCGGGCCGGGCCGCCGAGAGCGGGATGGTTTCCCCGGCGGCGAATCCCCTGGAGGAGTCGCCGGGGACGATCTCGAGGTACTTGAGGCCCAGAGGCGACTTCGGGCGGATGATCATCGTCGAGTTCACGGGGATCGGCTCGGCGCTCTTGTCAAGGCTGAGGCTGAGTTCGGCCGCAACGGCACCGCCGGTGAGCTGCACCGGCTTGACGGACTTGACGACGCCCACACGCGCACCGCCGATCCGGACCTCGTTCCCCTTGACCAGCGCGTCGGCGTTCGGGACCCTCGCCTGGAGGTTGTAGGTGGAGACGAAGGGCAGGCCGTTGTTGGCGTTGTAGGCAAGGAAGACGGCGACGATCACAATCAGCACCGTCACGGTCCCGACGATCACGGGATTGCTCGCCACTCCCTGTATGCCGCTGCGGTTTCTCATGGGCCCAGGAGGTAGTTGAGGAGGGCACGCTGCGAAGTCGACGGCAGACTCGCGCCAAGCTGGCGGCCTTCACCGAGACTTGGGGCCGCGGGGGTCGGCGCCGGTTCGGCCCGCGTGGTTGAAGGAGCGGTGATCGCTCCCGATGAGGCTTCTGTGCTGCCCGCTTCTTCGGCTGGTTCCCCGACTTCCGCCAGTTCCCTCTGGATTCGCCGGTAAGCGGCGGCGCTGTCGAAGACAGATGACCCCCTCGCGCCTTCGCCATTGAAGTTGGCCGAGCAGCTGCTGTTCGGTTCCACTTCGTAGACGTTGCAGTTGGTCAGCGTGACCAGGCTGCGAACGACGTGGCCGTACTGATCGAATTCGTTGAGCGAGGCGGTGCTGTTGTAGATCAGGTTGACGAGACCGTCGAAGCCCTTCGTTTCCTTCGTGCTGACGAGGAATTCCGCGAGCTTGGTGGTGGGACTGGCTCCGGAGCGCGCCAGTTCGCTGGACTTGAGTACAACCGGATCGGCCGCGCGCAGCGTCGGGCCGGCGATTTCCCCCGCCGCGCCGAGTGACTTCAGCGAGACGGTCGAGGCCGCGAAGAACGGCGTCAGCGCGCGCGTCCACTTGGTGAAGGAGGGGTTGGCCTTGCCGAGGTCCGTGAAGACCGGCGTCGCGGCGTCGGAGAACCCGCGCAGGGTGCGCATCGTGCGCCTGAACTCGCGCAGGAAACGGGGGAACTTGCGCAGCGAGGCTTCAAGCGCGGCGCCCCGTTCGGAGCTCGCCTGACCCGCGGCCCCCGCGTTGGCGAAGAAGCCCGCGACGTGGGCCCGCTCGCGTGACAGCGGTTGCAGGATCTGCTCGGAGTCGGATGCCAGCTTGGCAAGCTGGTTTCGCTGCGCGGAGAGGATGCCGAAGAGCCGATCGGCGTCCCTCAGCGTCGGATTGGCGCGTTTGACGACTTCTTCAAGATCTTCGCCACGGCCGGCCAGTCCCGCGCCGAGTTCGTTGAGGATGAGGCGGAAGCGCTGCGCGTACGGCAGCTGCTGGATGTTGTTGATCAGGTCGGGGTCGACGCTGGTGCTGTTGTTCTCCAGCGGCAGTAGGTACTCGCCGGCGCCGGGCTGACCAGCCGGGATCTTCTTCAGCGGTGGAGCCGGGGGTGAGCCGGGGGCGCGGGGCAGAGTCGGCCGGCAGTCGACGAACTTCTCCCCAATCAGCGATTGCGGCCTGATCAGGCAGCTGGCATCGCTGCGGAATTCCTGGAAGCCCGGATCGGTGATGTTCATCACGATCACCGCTTTGCCGGGAACCACGCGCGGGTGGCCGTTCTTGTAGCTGTCGACCTCACCGGGCATCGTTACATCGACCGATTCGATTTCGCCCACGGTGGCGCCGGCGACCCGGACTTCCTCGTTCTTGACCATGAACGAGCCGCTGTCGAAGATCGCCCGCACCCTGTAGCCGCCGCCGCTGCTGCCACCGCCGGCCAGGAGGAATATCGCCACGGCGATGGCCACCACGACGCTCCGTATCAGCCATTTCCTCATGGTCCCGGGGGCACGTCGCTCGGATTGCATTCGGAGGGCTTCACACCGGCACCCGCGAACGGCGGTTCGGTGAACGGGTTCGAGCCATCGGCAGCCGCCTGGGTGGCGCCACCGGGGCAGGGACGCCTGGCGTTCGCCGCCGAGCCGAAGGTGTCGTACTGGTGGCTCGGCGAGATCGGTTCCAGTTCGCCGCTGGTGCCGTTGTAGTTGAAGATGTTCAGGTCGGCGAGCTGGACGCGGGCGTAGTGGCCGTTGCCGTCGTAATAGCCACTGATCTGGCCGACCTTTCCGAAGCCGTTGAAGATGTCCGGCGTGTAGGCCCGGGCGAAGTTGAGGTTCGGCTGGAACGCGGTGATCGCTTCTTCGGCGTGCGGGAACGCCTTGCCGGCGCGCTGCTGGACGGCCGGCAGCGCCGCCAGCAGTTCGGCGCTGTCGTTTGCGAACCCGGGACGCTGCACGGTGAGCCGCAGGTTCTTGAAGACCGGCACCGATTTCGCGATGACCGGCTGCAGTTCAGCCAGGAACGGAGCCAGTTCCTTGGTCGCGGGCTTGGCCGTTTCGACCAGCGGGTCGAGATCGTCCAGCGCCGCTCGGAGATTGACGAAGGTCGGGTTGCTCTGGCGGAAGACTGGCGGCAGCAG
>JBAVGD010000274.1:0-6522 GCA_049684635.1 Solirubrobacterales bacterium
GCGAAACCGGAGGCGACGAGGCGGCGGCGAGACACCGGTGCGGAGAGAAGCACGTCGAGCCGTCCGCTTTCGGCGGCGCCCGAGAGCCCGCTGGCGACCGAGCGCACCGCCAGATAGCCGACGGCCAGCGGCACGATCAGGCTCAGCATCTCGGCGTGCAAATACTGTTCGACGGTGGCCAGTTCACCGACCCCGAAGGCTTCCTTCAGCGCCTGCGGGTAGTTGCTGACGGCCTTGGCGAGCGCACCTTCGATCGAGGGGAAGATCGAAACGATGAAAGCCGACCAGAGGCCCAGCGGCAGTCCCCAGGAGAGCAGCGACCGGCGGCGTTCCCAGAGCTGAGCGCGGATCAGCGCGGTCACGTGGTCCCGTCCTCGTAGTAGGTCAGAAAGACCTCCTCCAGAGTCGGGTGGGCGAGTTCGAGGTCGGCGACGGTGTGGCGGGAGATCGCCTTGATCACGGGGTCGATATCTCCGGCGACCCTGAAGGTGACGCGTCCCCCGTCTGTTTCGAGGTCGCTGACCCCCGGGCACCGGCGCAGCTCGCCTAGGTCAATCGGTTCGGCGAACTCCAGCGATACCCGGCGCTGCGTTTTGCCGAGCAGGTCGGCCACTCGCTCCACCGCGATCAGCCTTCCGCCGCGAATGATCCCGACCCGATCGCAGACGCGCTCGACCTCGTCCAGCTCGTGCGAGGAGATGAAGACCGCGCATCCGCGTTCGCGTTCCTCGCGCACCAGCGTCAGAAACTCCTCCTGCATCAGCGGATCGAGGCCGCTCGTCGGCTCGTCGAGGATCAGCAACTCGGGCTGGTGGAACATCGCCAGGATCAGGCCGACCTTCTGCCGGTTGCCACGGGAGAGCTGTCCGAGCGGGCGCTCGAGGTCAGCCCGGAAGCGCCGGGCAAGCGTCTCGGCCCGGTCAAGCGTGCCGATGCCACGAAGTTGCGCCAGCAGCGCCGCTGCTTCGCGCCCGGTGGCACGCTTGCCGTAGCCGAAGTCTCCCGGCAGGTTGCCCAGCCGAGCACGGATCGAGACGCTGTCGCGGTGGCTGTCCAGCCCGAAGATGCTGGCGCTGCCCCGCGTCGGGTGCAGGAGGTCGAGCAGCGTGCGGATGGTCGTCGTCTTGCCGGCGCCGTTGGGCCCGAGGAAGCCGAAGACCTCGCCCTGCTCGACCGCGATCGTCACGTCCTCGATGCCGCGGTGGCTGCCGTAGAACTTCGTCAGTCGATCGGTCTCGATCGCGAGCACGCGACCATGCTTTCAGAAGAGCAGGGCTGTCTCGCAAGCGGACCTGTGGTGGCAAGGCTCACCCCGCCAGGGTAGACGGGGTGAGCTCTCTCCGCTCCACTTTTCCGCCTCGGGCGGGCTCAGCGTCGCTCGACGATCAGCAACCTGTTGCCGTCCTGGTCGCGGAAGAAGAACATCGGCGGGACCGGGTCTCCCATCCGCATTACCTCCTCATCGACGTCAACCCCGCGCTCCCGCAGGCTCGTGTGGTCGGCGTCGATGTCGCTGCTGGCGAGGGCGATGCGCGCGTCGATCCCAGCCGATTCGCCTTCGCGCGGCTGGACGAGCGCGATCGTCGTCGCCGTGCCGGCGAGAGCCACTTCCACCCACCGGTTGCCGTCTCCAAAGGGGACGTCGCTGCGCTTCTCGAAGCCGAGCTTGTCGACATAGAAGTCGATTGCCTGGTCCTGGTCGCTGACTGGAACCATCACCGTCTCCAGCTGGGTGATGTGGATTCCGGTCTCAGTCGTGGTCTCTGGCATCTCAAACCTCCTGCTCGTAGTTGCTGTGCAAGTTGAGACTCGGGAACACGGCGAAATTCATCGGTCCTACTCCTACCCGCCCCTATTCGCCCAACTCGTAGATGAGGATGGCGAGGCCATCGCCCACGGTCTTCGAGTCGGTCAGCCGCCAGGTTTTCTTCTCGCTAACGTCGCCGAAGAGCCGCTTGCCGGCGCCGAGGACGACTGGAAACACCATCAGGCGCAGCTCGTCAACCAGGTCATGCTCGACCAGCGCCTGCACGAGCTGAGCGCTGCCGGCGACCAGGATCACGCCGTCGACCTCGCGCTTGAGCCTCGCCACCTCCTCCGCGACATCTCCCCGCAGAATGGTCGAGTTGTTCCAGCCGGCCTCGCTCAGGGTCGAGGAGACGACGTACTTGGGCATCGCGTTCATCTTGTCCGCGAAGCCGACCGGATCGCTCATCGTCGGCCACGCCTTGGCGAACGCTTCGTACGTCACGCGTCCCAGCAGCTGCGCCTCTGCCTCGACGATCTCATCGAGCTTGAATTTGTCCCCCTCGCCGCGATCGAAGTCGAAGGTCCAGCCGCCGTGGCGGTAGTCCTCGGCTCCACCGGGGTCCTCCATCACGCCGTCAAGGGATACGAACTCGGTTACGACGATCTTGCCCATGGTGCCTCCTTCGGTCGGCTTTCAACTATGACTGCCGGACGGTCCCGAACTCATTGCAACGGCGAACCCGGCAGCTGCCACCTTCAGTGCCCGCTTCTTACGGTGAGAGGCCCACCCGCGGGTTCCATAACGTCATTCGGTTCACGTCGCTTCTCCGCGTGCTGCCTTTTTCCCAGCGGCTGCCATCAGGGCACCGCTGGCAATCACGGTCGCGGACGCGCCCAGCAGCGGCACCTGTACGTAACCGCCGGCGACGTGAGTGAGGCCCAGCGTCGAGAGGTAGGTGTATCCGAAGTAAAAGGGCTGGGGGTAAAAGCTGAGATTGAAGGTTTCGGGGAACGCCCAGAGGAGCGCCAGGATCAGTGTCGGAGCCCCCGCGAGAATGAGGACGACGCCGGTGACGACAGGACGCCCTGGTCGCCGTTTCAGAATGAGCGCACCGACCGCGACCGCGACTGCTCCGGAGCCAAGCGCGAGCAGGTCTCCGAACCGGAGCGGTTCGCCGAAGTTGAGAGACACCCCGTCGTGCAGGGGGAGGTAGACGATGGCGTAGAGGACCAGGAAGCACATCCCGATTCCGCCGGCAATCGCAAGGATGGCCGCTGCACTGGTGGCGAGAGTTGCGCCTCGGCCGGGCTCGGAGACCGCCCCTGCATCCGGCGCGGGAGGCCCCACCGGGGGGATGGCACGGGGTGAGACCGCGGGCGTGCTCCTGCTCTGGGCGCTACCGCAGGCTCGGCAGAAGTTGGCTGTCTCGGAGAGCGCAGCTCCGCACGAACGGCAATGGACCGCACCCCCTGTGCTTTTCCCCGCTGTCGCACTCATCTTTCCCCCGCCGCCCCAGTGCCGGGACGATCGCCGATTCAGCGCCAAGCCTACCCGCTGACCGGGCGTCCGCCGGCTAGATCGTCGCCTCCGACCGTTTCGTTCGCGGTACGCTGCCGCCGCCGATGCTGACACAGGTGTTTTGCACGAGCTGCGGAGCCGCGGTCGAGGAGGATTGGAGATTCTGCGAGGCCTGCGGAGCCGAGCAGGCAGCCGCCGAGCAGCCGTCCCCGGCGGCCTCGGACGCCGTCGATCAGGTCGAGTCCGACTCCGAAGTGGTCGCCGCCGAGTCCGGTAAGACGCCGACGATCCAGGTGGGAGTATCGCCGGTGGTGGTGGGACGCTCGCCCGACTGCGACGCGGTCCTGGTCGACCCGACCGTTTCGGCGCGCCACGCCGTGCTCACCTCGACTGCGCAGGGCCTCCGCTTTCGCGATCTCGGCAGCACCACCGGCACGCGCCATAACCGCGTCCCCGGCAAGGACGGATTGCTAAGGGACGGCGACGAGCTGGGAATCGGCCACCACTTGTGGATCTGCGAGGGCGCCCGGCTGATCCCTGACAACCGGGAGCTTCCGCCCCTCGAGGCGCACTCGATAGAGGTGAAAGCGGGCGCGACGACACTCTTGCAGCCGACGTCGCTGGCGATTGCCGCGGGCGAACTCGTGGCGATCATCGGACCCAGTGGCTCGGGGAAGAGCACGCTGCTGAAGACACTGGGTGGAATCCAGCCGTCCAGTGCCGGGGCCGTCCTTGTCCGCGGCGATGACGTCGGTCTGCGGCAGGCCGACATCGGCTACGTGCCGCAGGACGACACCCTCCACCACCTGCTCAGCATCCACGAGGCGCTCTCGTTTGCCGCTCGCCTGCGACTTCCCGAGGACCACACCAAGGCGGATCGTGAGGCCGCCATAGCCAGCGTGCTTATGGAGGTTGGCCTCGATGACATACCTCGGCGGCGGATTGGAGACCTCTCGGGGGGTCAGCGCAAGCGGGCGGCTGTCGCGCTCGAGCTGATCAGCGATCCGGAGTTGCTGCTGCTCGACGAGCCGACGACCGGCCTCGATCCAGGCCTCGAGCGGCGCCTGATGGAGTTGACGCGCGAACTGGCGGACAGGGGGCAGAGCGTGCTCCTGGTAACCCACGCCACGCAAAGTCTCGATGTGTGCGATCGGGTGGCGATCATGGCCCCCGGCGGCCGCCTTGCTTACCTCGGCCCGCCGGCGGGGGCGGCCGAGGCGTTCGGCGTCGAGCGGATCGAGGACGTCTACGCGAAGCTCACCGACGAAGCCGGCGCGGAGGAGGGACCGCACGAGCGGGCCGAGACGCCGATCTCGCCCCCAAGACTGGCGTCGTCGAGGGCTGTTCCCCGCCGCCGGATTTGGCCGCAGGTGAGAATCCTGATCCGTCGCTACGCGCTGCTCTTCGTGCGCGATCGCCGCAACGCGAAAATCCTCGCCGTGCAGGTGCTCGTCCTGGCGTTTGGCGCTGCCTTCCTATTCACCTCAGACGTTTTCTCGTACAACGCTGCCGGAGAAGCGCTTCACGCCGCACAGAGTGCTCAGCTTCTATTTCTCATGGTGACCGTGTCGCTTTGGTTCGGCGCGATCTCGTCGGTGCGCCAGGTTGTGGCTGAGCGTGGCGTCCTCACGCGGGAGCTCGCGGCTGGCGTCCGGACCGAGGCCTACCTACTCTCGAAGGCGGCGGTGATCGGAGCAGTAATCGCGGCCCAGGCCGGCCTGTTCGTCTGGATCGTGTTCGCGCTGCGCCCGCTCGGCGGAGCGCCACCCAACGCCGAGCTAAACGTGGTCACCATCTGCATTCTCATCGGCTGGGTGGGGATGGGGTTTGGACTGATGCTCTCTGCCTTCGCTCGCAGCGAGAACCAGGCGACGAGCTTCCTGCCCCTGATCCTCCTGCCGCAGTTGCTCTTCGCCGGCGCGATCGTGACCACCAAGGACCTGGGACAGCCAATCCAGATCCTGTCGCACGTTGTCGCCGCGCAGTGGGGCTTCGCCGGAGTCGGAAACGCGATCGACATGAACGGCCGGATCGCCGCCGACCCCGGCTTCGCGACCGCCAACCACTACAGCTCCAACTTCTTCAATCACGGTGAGATCGCGGTGGCTATCGCTCTCCTGCTCATGATCGCCGCCTGCGCCGCGGTTTTGCAGGCACGGTTGCGCCCATCCTTCGAGGACACGTGGTGGCAGCAGGTGCGCCAGTGGTGGGAACGCAAGCGCCAGGAACGCCACCAGCAATATGCCGGCGAGCTGGTCGGGTGATCACCGGGCAATCGATCCCGCGGCGGAGACCAGCACACGCAGTTACGCTCCTCCGCTCACCAGGGGGTATGGGATGCCAGCAGCAACTCCGTCCGTAGAGCTGGTCGCCGAGCTGCATCGGCGCCAGGGCGATATGTACGCGGGCGGTCCGGTTGACCCGGTCGCTGAGCTGCTGTCCCCGGACATCGTCTGGCACGTCCCCGGCAAGAGCCCAATCGCCGGGGATCACCGTGGCCTGGCACAGGTCATCGACTACTTCGAAAGGCGCCGCCGTCTCGCCGGCGCGACGATGAGCATGCGGCCAGGTGAGGTTCTTTCCGCTGGGGATGCCGTGGTGCAGTTGGTAGAGGGAAGTGCGGTGCTGGGCGGGGAGCGAGTCTCCTGGCTGACGGTCGGCGTCTATCGCGTCGATGTCGAGCATGGCTGGATCCGCGAGGTCTGGCTTGTGCCGCTCGACAGCGAGCTGTTCGACCGGATCTGGTCGGGCGAGTGACGGCGCAATACCGGTCGGTGACGTCACGCCGCCGCCGGATAGAGTCGGCTGCCTGATGCTTGCGGTCACCGACTTCACCGTCGAAGCGCAGCGGATGTTGCGCGACGAGACCCAGTTCAAGTGGTACGTCGTCACGCTGCTCGCCCTCGTTCTCTACGTCTATGCGGTGGAGGCTGAGCGCAAGCGCTGGGACGTGATCCTCGCCGGGCTCGCCTTCTGGCTGGCCGATTGGATCAACGAGATCATCAACGCCCTGATCCTCCACTTCGGCCACCGCGCCGCCCTCTGGACAACGACCGGCAGCACGGCCTACCTGATCCTGATCGGGCTGACGATCGAGATCTCCATGATGTTTGCGATCGGCGGGATCATCTTCGTGAAAACCCTGCCCGAGGATCGGCGCGCCAAGCTGCTTGGACTGCCAAACCGGCTGACCATCGCGCTCGGCTTCTCGATCTTTTCCGTATTCGTCGAGGTCCTCCTCAACGGCACCGGCT
>JBAVGD010000275.1:0-5214 GCA_049684635.1 Solirubrobacterales bacterium
GGTCAGGTCCGACTTGATTTTGCTCCCCATCGCTTCGGTTGTGAGCACGTAGTCGCAGCCGTTCATCGTGATTGTGACGGCCCGTTCGCCGGCGCTGCATTCGCTGTAGGTGGGAATGATTGTGAGCGTCGAGGTCGCCGCCGGTTGGAAATAGGGGCTCACTGCTGTTTCGGGGTCGGTGTTTGTGTATTCGGCCTGGCTACACCTGATGCTTGCGCCGAAAAATGTGAGACTGCTGCTGCCCACCGCGGTGTCAGCGCCGCTGATGTGCACGCCGTATTCGGCCGCTGTAAAATCGCCAACTTCAACCGGACCCTCCATAATGGCGTCCGTCCCACCTGCTTCGTTTTCGCCTTCGAACGTCGTGTCGATGTCCGCTTTTATGTTCAGCGTCAGGTGCAGGTTCGCCGTGCAGGGGCGTTTTGTGAATGTCGTGCTGATTTTTTCGACGGTGCCTTTGAGCCTGATCTTGCCGCCTTCGTTGCTCGCCGCGAGGCCATTCAGGCCGGTCTGCCCTTTGATGTGGAAGTTGCACCACTCGTTGGCTTCGGTGTGTTCTTTCCCGGCTTCGTAGATCGTGAAGTCTGCCGTTTTGCCTTCTGGGCAGACGAGGTCGGTGCTGACTTTTGTTTCTTCGACCAGATGGAATTTGTAGTCGCAGCCGTTCATCGCGATTGTCACCGATCGTTCGCCGCCACTGCATTCTTCATACGTCGGCCGCATTGTGAGGGATGTCGTCGGCCCCTGCAGGAAGTAGGGTTCTTCCAGGGCTTCGGGGTCCGCGATTGTGTATTCGGCCGTGTTGCAGGCAATGGCGACACCGACGGCTGTGAGCGTACTGCCCCCCACTTCAGTGTCCTGGCCGCTGATGTGCACGCCGTATTCAGCCGCTGTGAAATCGTCGGCAGCAGAAGCCGCCGAGGCGACCACCGCGCTGATCGCGAACACGGCGACCAGAGCGAGGGCGAGGGCCTTTAGATTGCGAGTCATCTCTTCTTTCCTTTCGGAGCGGTTCGCCTGTCGGGACAGGGGATCGGCGTACGGCGGGCTTACCCGGTAGGCGTCAGCCTGATCGTGCACTTTTCCAGGCCGTAGGCCCGCAACATCTCGCCAGCCCGGGAGAAGAGCCCGGCTGCTGCCTCAAGCGACTTGATGCGCTTCAAAGATGCAGCCCTGGCCACGCTCGCTTCGTCGGCAGCGAGCATGGCTTCTATTTTCGCCTCATCGCCGGCGGGTGCTCCAAGTTCATGCAGCGCGCGGATTTCGCCTTCGACCATCGGCAACCACACTGCCTTCACCTCTTCGGCGTAGATCTTCGGCGTCCGCGCGCCACCCGACGGGTGTTGCTTTTCGAAGGCAATTACGCGCAGGCCGATCTTTTCCTGCTGCCGTTGACATGCAGCGCTCGCCCGGCTGATGTACTGAGCCTTGGAAAGCGACGACGTGGTAATGGCGTCGCCATTGCCGCCTTCGCTGGGTTCGGAGGTCGAGCCTCCGCCGCCACATCCGCCGGCGGTTGCGGCAACCATCGTCGCTGCTGCGAGCAGCGCGGTCGATCTGGGTCTCACGTCCTTCCTCCTCCTTCAGCCTAAGATTGCAACCGACAGTCTAGTAGATTTTGATAATCAATTATTTACTGAGCCAAACTGGCGTACGGCAGCTCGCCGGTGTCGTGCAGCTCGCGCCGCAGCGAGTTGATCGTCGCGCCGGCCAGCAGCGCCAGGCTGAGCAGGTAGAACCAGAGCAGGGCGATGAGGACGAGTCGAGCGACTCTTCGGTGCGACGAGGAGCTACAGGTGCGGCGCAGCGAGCAGGGCCGTGATGACCGTGAGGAATCCACCTATCAGCGTGAACTGCATCTGGGTGAAGCGATTCTCAAGGCTCTCAAGACGCCGGTCAACCTGCTCGAAGCGTTTGTCGATGCTGCGAGCCAGGTCGTCGATCTTCGCCCCGAGGGCATCCAGCCTGGCGTCTATCGCTCCCGCTTGCATGGCTTGCTCTATTGTTGCATCGTAAACATTTCGACGTCGGCCGGGGTCGTCGGCGCGGATGGTATCGCTCGCAGGCATCGCAAAACCCAAGGCCACAGCGAGCGAAGCTCTCCCCCTCTCCGCCGCAATTCCGCGCACCTTGCGGCAATCAGAGGCGCTGCGCATACGGCAGCTCCCCCGTGTCGTGCAGCTCGTGGCGCAGCGAGTTGATCGTGGCCCCGGCCAGCAGCGCCAGGCTGAGCAGGTAGAACCAGAGCAGGGCGATCAGGACGAAGCCCAGGGTTGAGCCGAAGCGCGAGAGGCTGGAGACGTTCGAGAGGTAGAAGGGGAAGGCCCAGTTGGCGACGCCGGCGGCGACGGTGACGAAGGCGGCGCCGGGCCAGACGTCGCGCCAGGGCATGTGGCCTTTCGGCACCGCCCAGTAGATGACGCAGCAGATCGCGAAGACGATCAGCACCGCGAGGCCGAGCAGCAGCGCCGTGTCGATCGCCTTGATGTCGGAGAGGCCGAGCGGCAGCCGGTCGGTGCTGGAGACCAGCGCCGCCTCGATCGCCGGCAGCAGGATGCTCGCCGCGATGAAGAGCAGGACGACGCCGAGCATCGTGAAGGAGAAGCGCTTCTGCTCGATCCAGCCGCGGGTCGGCACGTGGTAGATGCGGCCGAAGGCGGTGTCCATCGCCCCCCAGAAGGAGGCGCCGATCCAGAGCGAGCCGAGGAAGGCGGCGATCCCGATCGTGGTCGAGTTGTCCTCGATCCGTTTGAGCGCGTCGGCCAGGGTCGCCTGCTCGGCATTGGGGAAGAGCCGCTGCAGGTCGTTCAGCACCCCGGTTTCGACCCCCTTGATCTTCAGCACCTGGCCGAAGACGAAGAGGACGAGCAGGGCAAAGGGGAAGACGGCGAGCATCAGGTTGTAGGCGACCATCGCTGAGAGCCCGGTGACGTTCTCGCGGTACGCGCGCTGCCAGAAGGCGCGCAGCCAGGGGCGTGGATTTGCCGTGAGCTTGGACACAGACAGTCTTGACTTCAAAAACTGAAGCGCCTATCATGCGAACAGACGTTTGAGGCCTTTCAGACGTGTCAGGCCCTTAATTCCTACTTCGCGGACCACCTTCCCGGTCCGCTTTTTTAACGCAGAAAGACGGGTGCAGATTAATGCTGGTTGCGGAGCTTCAGGAGCTCGAGGAGGTCAAAGGGCTGATCCACAGGGGTCAGCAGCTGGGCGTGCTCACCTTCGGCGACATCGCCACGGCGGTGTCGGAGGTCGATCTCGACGAGTCCGACGTCGAGGACCTCTACGGCCATATCGAGAAGCAAGGGATCGAGCTTGTCGAGGACATGGACCCGGCCCAGAAAGCGGCCGCCGACGCGATGCCCGCCGACACCGGCCGCAAAGGCCGGCGCCGCGCCAAAGCCGCGATCGACCTGAAACCGGACATGACCACGGACAGCCTGCAGCTGTTCCTCAAGGACATCGGCAAAGTCCGCCTGCTGACCGCCCAGGAGGAGGTCGAACTCGCCAAGCGGATCGAGCGCGGCGACCTCGACGCGAAGCAGAAAATGGTCGAGTCCAACCTGCGCCTGGTCGTCTCGATCGCCAAGAACTACCGCAACCAGGGCCTCCCCTTCCTCGACCTGATCCAGGAGGGGACGCTGGGCCTGGTCCGCGCGGCGGAGAAGTTCGACTACCGCAAGGGCTTCAAGTTCTCCACCTACGCGACCTGGTGGATCCGCCAGGCGATCGCCCGCGCCCTGGCCGACAAGGCGCGCACGATCCGCATCCCGGTCCACGTGGTCGAGAAGCTGAACAAGATCGGCCGCGCCGAGCGCAAGCTGGTCACCGAGCTGGGCCGCGAGCCGACCCCGGAGGAGATCGCCGACGTGACCGGGATCGACCCCGAGGAGGTCGACTCGATCAAGCGCTCGGCCCAGGCGCCGGTCTCGCTGGAGAAGCCCGTCGGCGACGAGGAGGAGTCGGAGTTCGGCCAGTTCATCGCCGACGAGAAGGCCGAGTCCCCGTTCGACCGCGCCGCGGACCTGCTGACCAAAGAGGCGCTGAAGGAAGCGCTGGAGAACCTCTCCTACCGCGAGCGCCGCGTGCTCGAACTGCGCTACGGCCTCGGTGGCGAGCACCCGCGCACCCTCGACGAGGTCGGCCGCACCTTCAACGTCACGCGCGAGCGGATCCGCCAGATCGAGAACCAGAGCCTGAAAAAGCTGCAGCAGCTGGGCGAAGCGCAGAAGCTACGGGAAGCTACCTAAGGAGCGGTAAGCCAGGGGCATGGTTCTCGGCTTGCTTCGATCGGAGGCCGGTCCTGTAGGGCCGCTCTGTCGCAGGTGGAGCAGACGTGGAGCTGAGCGCTTTTGAGTCTGAAGGGCAGACGACTGTTTGCCGGGCTCTGAGCACCGGATAGCACGGGATTACCGCCTGAGGAGGCGGAGCAGCGTGCTAGGAGGAGGTCTTTTGGCCGCGGTAAAGGATGCGAATCTGGTTGCGACGGGAGAGTTCGCAGCGATTTGGCTCTAGATGGCGGTTTCTGGGCTGGTTAGTGCGCTGACCACGCGTGAACACGATTGTATTTGCGCTGATGGTGTGTGGGTTGGTGGTTTGTTTGGTTTGGTTGGAGGTGAGGTTGTGGTTTTGGGTTGTTGTTTGGGGTTTGTTGGGTTGTGGTTTGTGTGGTTTGGTGGGGTTGGGTTGTTGGTGTTTTAGGGTTGGGGGGCGGTTAGGGTCTGGGAGGTTGTCGGGGCTCGGACGTTGATTTCCGCGGGCGAGCAGGGGGACGCGAGGCGAAGGAGCGGCTTTCGGGAGTCTGGTGGCTTGGTAGGTCTCGAGCGTTGATTCGGGTTGTTCTGGGTTGGTCTTGGGTTGTAGCGACGGATGTCCAGCGCTTTGGTTCGGTTTGACGATTGTCGGATGGGCTCGCCTTTGTTCTCGGGTTAGCCGAGCAGGTTGTTTACGGCGGGTCGAGGTCGTAGACGTAGCTGTTGAGCCGCAGCTTGTTGCCGCGGCGATTGGTGTGTCGGTGCGGTTTGCGCGGTGGGCTCGCCCTCGTTGTCGCTTTGTGGCTGACCTTTACGCCTGGGTCGCTTTTGAGGACGAAGGTTTGCTTGCCATGGATTCGAGCATTTGATGCTCGCGTTTCCGCCCCATCTGGGGCTGGCCGTCAGGTGCAAAACCAGTATCGCCGACACGGCGGCTCGGTACAGCAACGTTCGTCTGGAC
>JBAVGD010000276.1:0-15119 GCA_049684635.1 Solirubrobacterales bacterium
GCGGAAGCGCGACCCGCCTTGGAAGACGAGAGTCCGGTGCTCTTCGCCGTTGTCGAATTTCACGGGGTTCTCGAAGACGACAGTTTCGCCCTTGCGTGGCCGCTGACGAGCCAGCCCATCCCTGCAGCGCTGACGCCATTCAGCAGCCTTGTCATTACTCGGCGGTGTTAGCTGATCGAGAATCCACGCAGGACAGCCGCTCTCCGCAGGTCCCATCTCCTCGCGCATTGCCTTGGTACGAAGGAAACGCCCAGACCGTTTGGTCAAGAGAACGAGTGCGGAGACGTCGCGCCCATCTGCCGACCGGACTGCGGCATAGATGACGTTTTTGCCAGTGGCCGTGTCGAGAACACGTTGGGCCACCAGCGGGCCTAGGCAAGAGGCGATCATCGCTCGTGCTGTGCATGGGCCCTCAAGACGGCTGACGGTCCACTCCATGATTCTCCTTGGATGTTTGCTACTTCAAGACGACTTGCCTCCTCAAATCGATCCACCATCCAGCGATGGCTCTGCACGATTCATCGGCGAGCGCTGGGCACATGCCATCGACATAGCTTCTGCGCGGAGCGGTTGATGCACGCATCGAGGCGAGCCGCCGTCGCAGATCCGCGATCTCGGCAAACCGCAGTGGGGTTCAGTCGCAGTGACCGACAGCGTGGGTCAGGCCCTGAGCTTGCGTCACCCTGATCGCCCGGGGATTAACCGCGCCAACCATCCCGGGCTCAGAGGCCCATTCCTCTTTGGCTCGGTTGCGAAGAGGGTCGCGGGTGGAGTCCTATCCTGTGCGGTAGCCAGCCCGAGTAAGAATTCGAAATCATCCTCGGCGTCCTGAATCTCATCCGCCACGTCTGTGAACTCGACGTCACGCAGATCGCGAATCCCCTCGCGTCGCGCAGCCGCCCTGTGTAGGAGCGCACCGTCAAAGAGGACCAAACCACGTCGCCGGCTCTCCGGAACCTGGTCTTGGTCAAGTGCGTAGGTACGAATGCCTGCAGCTGCATGCCGAGTGAGAATCGGGCGTACATGGTCAAGGTCGGCTTGGTCGATTAAGAAGATTCGCGTCACCGTTATTCGACTCGCCGCCTCACCATAAGCCCGAAAGTAAACATCAGCCTCTGGCTTCAGCCACCAGTGAATCCCCCGCGCCGCCACCGCTCGAACCTCGCGCTGGGTCTCGGCAAGGGCGCCCTTAACTAAGTCCAGCTCTTCGCTCTCGGAGCTACACACGAATACGCCATCTGCCATATCCGCAACTTCTTGGCTAAATCGTTCGACGGCCTTTGTCGTCTGCTTTCTAAGGAAGGCGCTGCGCTTATCGTCTGTACTGGCCACAGCATCAACGATCCGCACCACGGGTCGCTCGATATGCGACACCTTATATAGATGCTGTAGTGGCTGAACGGCGATTCGGCGCTCATCTATTTCGTCAAGTCGCTGCGCAAACGCATACAGTGCTGTGATGAGAATTCCGGTTAGGAGTGCAACGAGGCCGACCAAGGCGCTGATTTGCCACTTGGAGTCGCTGATAAGCCCGACGCCCGTTAGCAGTATCCCCACCGCTGTGCTGAGGCCCGTACCAGTGAAGAAGGTCTTTCGCAGCGGGTTTTGCACGCTATGCCCGATTCCTCGCCACGGCGAGAATCTTTTCGACCATCTGAACATGAGTGGGACCGGCGAGACCGTCGACCGAGAACTCCTGCGTTTGAGTTACTCCGTCGACAGCTGGTCCGTTTAGAACGGTCTCACGAATAATTGCGATCTGACGCTCGGGCAGAAGCCCAGACAGAAGCTCGTCAGTGCTGCCTTGTCGGAGAATCGCCACCGACGCCAAAAGTGCTTGAGCTCCCCAATTGGAGATGCCACTGACGATTAGATGGTCACATGGCACAACGCAATGTATGCGTGCTCCGAGACTGACGCTGTTTGCAACGAGGTCGGGTGCCAATGACCCCATGCCAATCTCGTTACCACCGTCGCCAATAGAAATTCGGGTTGAGTCAACTCCCGCGTAGAGTCGGTGAAGCGGGGCAGTGGTCGCCGAGAGATCTCGCCCCAACATGTCGTAGACGCGGCCGTCGTTGCTGGGACCGAGGCGCTCGATTGCGATCATGTGTGTGACTCGAAGCTCGCTGCGGTAGTGCGCGATCAAAGATTCAATAGCATCTTCCGCGTCGGGGGCGTCCGGAACGACGTCCAGGGGCACGTCATGGTCGGGTTCCACAGCGTCAAGAGCAGCGCGGGCGGCATTTGCGCACCGGGAGTCAGTAACGATCCGGACCGGCCACCCCGCCCTTGACAGCCCGGTGGCGAGTTCCGCCGCGCCTATTGGGCCGTCGGTCTCGGCTGCCGGCGGATTTGCCCATGGCATGAAGACACCCGTGACGAGCACGCTTGTCGGCTCGGGGTGCTCGGCGATAGATCGTGCGGCGCGTAGCAGGCCGCCGCTCGCTCCCCGGACCAGCTCTTGGATATTCCGGCCAACGTCACGGCCTACCAGCGTCTCAAGCGACGCGATCCTCTCGTCTTGCAGCAACCCGGCTTTCATAGGCGTCGCGTGTCTTCGCCATGCTTTAACGAAACGCGCTTGCAGCATATTCTCTTGACATGAAGAAACACGGTCCGCAGACAATGACCTGCCTCGCTGTGTTCGCTGATTTGACTGAACGTCTTGCTGATGTCCGGGCACTCGGTGAGGAGAGAGACTGACGCGGCCTCTCGATATCGCGGTTGTCAACGGATCCGCCGTTCCCACCGGCGAGGCCAAGGTGCCGGTTACGGACGATGGATTGCTTCGCGGCGACGGCATCTTTGAGGTTGTCCGGGTTCATGACGGTCATGCGCTTGAGCTCGATGCTCACCTCGAGCGCCTGGTGCGTTCAGGGTCTCGACTGCGCCTGCCGGTGGACCGGGGTCGAATAGCCGCGGATATCGACCTGATGCTCGAGACGATCGATGAGGCCGAATGTCTCCTGCAGATTGTGCTCACCCGTGGAGGCAACCGCCTTATCATCGCCCGCGAACGCCCGCCGGAGCGAGACCACGTCTCTCTTGCTGTGGTCCCCCACTGCCCGACGCCCATCCTGGCCGGGGCCAAGAGTCTTTCGTACGCCGCAAACATGCTCGCCACGAGACTCGCGCGGGAGCGTGGATTCGACGAGGCACTGTTCGTCAATCCCGAGGGATACGTTCTCGAGTGTGCACGTTCAGCGATCTTCTGGGTGGAGGGCGACACCGTGTGCACGCCGCCGTTGGATGCTGGAGTGCTCGCATCGATCACCCGGCAACAGGTCATGTCTCTAGTACAGGTTGTGGAGCGGTCGCGCCAACTCAACGACATCAAATCGGTTGGGGAGTTGTTTCTCGCGGATACGCCAAATGGCCTCACGGCGGTCAGTCGCATCGAGGGGGTCGGCGAGTTCGAGGTTCCCGGTCCGGTGATAACCGGACTCGGGAGCGAGTTCGCCAAGCTAATCCAGTGAGAGCTTGAGACTTGACGTATCCGATCGACGCTTAGCGTCCCCGGGCAAGGGCAGCGAAATGATCCCCCCGCTCCTCGAAGTTACGGTAGGAGTCATAGCTCGGGGCCGCTGGCGAAAGGAGCACGACCGTCCCCGGCGCGGCCAGGCCGCGCGCCGCGCTGACGGCCTCCGCCATGTTTGCGACGTTCAACACGCGCTCCTCAGGAACTCCCGCCTGGAGAGCGGCCGCTAGGAGCCGCGGGCCCGTCGTCGGCATGCCGAGCGCGATGACGTCGTGGCGGGCGACGACGCGCCCCAGCGCAGCGTAGTCCTGGCCACGGTCCTGACCTCCCGAGATCAGCACGACAGGCTGACTGGCAAACGCCTCAAGCGCGGCGATTGTCGACTCGGGCGTCGTAGAGATGCTGTCGTCCACCCACTCGATGCCCTCGGCCTGGCAGACCGTCTGCAAGCGGTGCGGCAGGGGGCGGACGCCCTCCAGCGCCGCCGGCAGTGGGGGGCGTTGAAGAGCCGCGGCATCGAGCGCGGTCAGCGCGGCGCACAGGTTGACCGCGTTGTGATGCCCCCGCAACGGAAGCGATTGGATTGGGACCTCGGTGCCGTCTGGATGCCTGAGGCTGTGATCAGCGACGTGCCAGCCGTCGGTGCTGTCGAAGCGCTCGACGCGGCTGCCGGCGCACGAGGCGTCGAGCGCAGCCGGCAGGACACAGACACGAACGCCCGGCAATCCCAACAGTCGAAGCTTGTCGCGGCGGTAGTGAGCATCGGTTTCGTGCCAGTCGGCGTGGTCCGCGTAGATATTCGTAACGACCGCCAGCTCGGAGCCGGCTGATAGATCGGATATCTGGTAGCTGGAGAGCTCGATGACCGCCCAATCCGTGGCGGGAACATGCAGCAGATCGAGCGCCGGGGCGCCGATGTTGCCGGCCAGGTGGACGTTGTGGCCAGCGGCCTTCGCCAGGTGCGCGATGAGCGTCGCCGTCGTGCTCTTACCCTTCGTGCCGGTAACGCCGATTACCCGCCTTCCCCCGCGCTCGGCCAGCCAGAGCCCGGTCGCCGTACCGATGCCGACGCCAGCCGCAGCAACCGCCTGCAGCTCCGGGCGATAGATCGAAACGCCGGGCGAGCGGACGACGAAATCGCACTGCGAAAGCGCGCTCACGGCGTCTGCGGCATCAACTACGCGCGTGCCGTTTGCGATCAGCTCGCCGGCATCGTCGCCTGGATTCTCACGCACCAGTACCGCGATCGAAGCATCGGGCAGGCTGGCGCGGACATGGCCCACGAGCGATCGAACCTCACGCCCGAGGCCCCAAACACCGATCCTCTTTCCGTCAAGATCCGAGAAGCGCATGGACATCGTCGACTAGCTCACTCGGCACCGTATGTTCGCCGGCGAGCGCCAGAACCGTTTCGGGATCCCCCTCACCGTGGCCGAAAGAAGGGAGGACCTCCCGGCTCAGCTGCTGCACCACCCGTTGCCCGCTCCAGCGCGGATCGTCGGCGAGCAGGCGAATGGCGGCCAAACTGTCCTCGATCTCACCAACGCACTCGAAAGGCTTGTGACCACCTGTGCCTGTGAGCAGTGCAAACCCGGCGTAATGGCCGGGGTCGTCGAGCATGGCCTGCCCGAAGATTTCCTCCATCGCTTCCGGACTGAGGAAGGGAGCCAGGATGAGGAAGACGAAGCGGCACTTGTCGCACTCGCAGCACCATGACGCCGTCCGCAGATCCGGGTCGAGCTTGAAGATGCGATTGCAGCTCGTAAACGCCCGGTGATACTGAGGCAAGCGAGAAAAGGCACGGGCGATGGCAAGCTCGGAGGCCGATCGAAGCACGGAGAACGGCTGCACGTGATCGGTGAGCTCCGCGACTGCGCCGCGCAACAGTTCTTCTGCGCGAGCACTCTTGCTGAACTGGTGGTTGACCTCAATCCCATGCCACAGGGTGTTGCCGCTCGAGGCTGATCGCTCGTTTGCAAGCGCGACCGAATCGAAGCCGTGGAGCTCGGCGGTCAGCAGCGCGACGGCGGCGATGATCGCGGTCACCGGAACGTGCCCATTAAGCGCACCACTTCGATTGAGCTCGTGGACCTGCGAGTCGAGGGTGCGGCGAACGACCAGATGGGGCAGGCGAGCGACCTCCACGGTGCGATCGATAGCTGGCGCGCTGTTAACGGAAAACAGTGCCAGATCGAGTTTGGAGCGGCGCACGATCTCCAGCGCAACCGCCGAGTCCTTGCCACCTCCTACCGGCACGAGCACCCGCCGTACCTCTCGTGGCCGCGAGCGGCTCGCAACCGGTTCGCCGGCGGGGAAGTGGGGATGCGGCAGCCTCGGCAGGTCGTTCACCACCGCAAACTCTCCGAGGCCTTCGGAATAAAGCGCCTCAAGCAGGCGAGCCGTGGCGGGCGGGGGCGGATTATCGTCGTAGCCGATCCCGGTCGGTACAGCCGTCTTGTAGTAGCTGACGCCGGCAGTCCAGTGCAACAGCGCTAGGAGATTTTGCACCTGAGCGCTTCCGAGAGCTGCGGCGTCAGCTGGAGCCGGGACCTCGAAGCGCTCTTCGAACGCGAGTTCGTCATCCAGCGAATACCGCAGCGAAATGCGCCCCTCGCGGTCGATCGAGCGGCCGGTGAAGCGAAAGGACTCGAATGCGCCTGGATCGAATTTATTCCTCTCGGTCACAGGTCAGCAGGGTAGACGGCCAAGCTCTTGCATCAGATTTAGGCACCTATCGTTTTGGCCGAGCGCCCGTACCGCGGGCGGCCACCTGAACTCGGATTCGCGCGACGGTCCACAAGCGGGAGCGACGGGACTCGAACCCGCGACCTCCGGCGCGACAGGAGCGGTCCTGAAGACGCTCCAAACGGCCATTTTTTCGCGGCCCCGCGGCTGACAAGAGGAGGGAGCAGGGGTCGGCCTCGGTCGTAGATTAGGGAGCATGGGAAGAACGCCCCCGAACATGCCAAGCCCTCGACGGCTGGTCGGGTCTCTGCGAACATTGCAGGCATGGAGTACGCCCACGTCAAGCTCAGCGGCGATCGGGCCGGCGAGTACGTCGTCACCGAGGAGCGCCCGGATGGGTCGCTCACCCTGGTGCCCGACACCTCTTTGAAGGCCATAAGGGAGCGCTCAGGCGCTCGCCAGGCCACCGAGGAGGAGTGGGAGGACTTCCTGGCGGAGCATGGCCCGCACATGCTCCCCCCCGACGGCGAGGGGTAGCCGTTGATCGCAACGGGGCAGTGTCGCCACCTTAGGCCCGCGACGCTTCCCCGTCGTTGAGGAAGCTTTCGTACTGGAGGGCCAGGCTCGACCGGAGGGGAGCGGTTTTCCCGGTGAGGGTCATCCCGGCTCGCTCGTAGAGTCTGCGAGCGGGGCTGTTCTCCCGGGCGGTCCAGATGTCGACACGCTGATAGCTCATCGAGCGCGCGACGTCGAGGATGTGAAGGAGCATGGGGAGCCCGACTCCTGTGCGTTGCGCGGCGGGACGCACGAATACCATCGAAATGTGCAGGAGCGACGGATCGGGTTCTCCTGCGCCATCGTCGAGCCTTCCAGGCTCGGCCAGCGCCATGCCTACGATGCCTGGTCGCGACGCTACGAACGGCAGTGCGTCTGGGGCTGAAAGTTTCGCGCGGATGCGAGCGGTGCGCTCAGGCCCGTGCGGAGCACCACGGGCGATGTTGGCCTCGCGCCACACATTGACCGCAGCATCAATCTCATGGGGACGCATGCTCCGCACGTTCACCGGCAGATCGTACGCCCGGCTGCCGAGCCGTCGCTCGACGAATTCCCGATCTGATTCGGTTGGTCAAGTTCCGGGAAAATCCCGAAACCCGCCTACTTGTAGGCACTTCAACGAACGGGAGCGACGGGACTCGAACCCGCGACCTCCGGCGTGACAGGCCGGCGCTCTAACCAGCTGAGCTACGCCCCCAAGCGTTGGGCGAGACTCGCCCGGGGGGGTGATTATCTCAGGGTCGCCGGATCGGCAGCACGGACGTGCGGGCGGGTCGTTGTTCAGGGGGCTGGGCCAGGGTTGACCTCGTAGGCCTTGGCTGGGAGCGATGCCGATCGGGGGCGGGTCGGAATGCTTGCCCGGCTGACGCGAGCGCCCTGTTCGCCTTCCGTAGTCCCTGACCAGTCCGGCCGCACCGGTTCGAAGCCGAGCAAGGCTTGCCAGGTCGAGGTGCCGATCACGCCGTCCTCCGGTAGGCCCTGGGAGAGCTGGAAGGCTCGCACGGCGCCGTAGGTGCGGTGTTCGAATAGGCCGTTGATTGGGACCGTGGTCTGGCCCGCTCCCTGCAGATGCTCCTGCGCCCAGACCACCAGATCGCCCTTGCTTCGGCGCTTCAAGAGGGGCTGCGTTTCGATTGGGCTGTAGCCGAAGATCGGGCCCGCGATCTGCGCCGCCAGGGCGCCCCAGCCGCGGCTGGTCGTCTCCTGCCAGTCCCACCAGCTGGTCGGCTGGCCGCCGTAGCTCTCGGCGAAGCGACGGAAGCGAACGATTGCGCTGCGTCCCGCACCCCCGTAGGTCTGTCCGAGCGGGTAGATGGGGCGGCCCCAGAGCCGGTTGAAGATGTAGGTGTGCTCGTAGACGGCACGAACCGAGGTGCCGATCGCCTTCCAATACATCTGCGGCTGGTTGAAGGTGGCGCCGCCCGGGCCGAGGAAGACCGAGTAGGGGAAGGCCGGGTGGTAATCGACATAGGGAAAGCCCGCGAGCGAAAGCGGGAACGCTTCGCCGATGCGGGCACGCAGGGCACGGATGTAGAGATCGGCAGCCGCGTACTTACCCTCGTACTGGCCCTCGGCGTCGATCACGAGGCAGTCGGCGCCGTGGCGAACCGCAGCGGCACCCACCTTCGCCTCGGCCAGAGGCTGGTTGCCGTAGACGAACTGCCATGCGCACACATCAAGGCCTCCCCGATGCAGGGCATCGACAAGCGAGCTGTTGAATTGGCTCCAGACCGTGCCGCCGTCCCCCGCCTTGATGTAGACGGTGCCGATGGCGAAGCGCCTCGCCCGCGCAATGATCCGGGATGGTTCTCCTCCGTCGGAGCGATCGACGTACCAGATCCACATGCCCTGCCGGTCGAACGGAGTCTGACCAGATGCCACCGATGATTCCGTCTGCTGACCCGCGCCCCCGGTAGACCCGTTCGCGATGGAAGCCTGAGCACCCAGAACCAGCAGCGAGAGCACCGCGACGAACGCAAAGAGCAGTGCTGGTGGCTGAGTACGTCCAGCGCTCACATCAGATGCGAACACGGGTGGTCGGGCGGGGCTGCGGCGAAACGCCTTGATCCCAGCCCAGCCTGTGCGGATATGTGGCTGCCGATTCGCCGACTCGCGGTTGGCGTCTCCATGCACCCGACCTAGTATGGACACGCACAGCGGATCGTCGCCGCGGAGCCGCTCATGTCTCGATATCGCAAGATCCTGTGCATCGCCGTCCTTGCTTTGGCCTGCTTGCCCGGTCCCGCGGACACAGCCCGAGCGGGTGGGCCCTCAGCACAGTCAGGTGGTGCGTTTACCCCGCGGAGCGATCTGTTTCCATGGCCTGGGGAGCTACTTGCGGGCCCGGGCGACCCTAACCTGCTGCGCGCCGACCTCCTGCAGACGGGCAGAAACCTGATCTTCACCGTGCGGACCGCAAAGCCCGTGCCGCTGGCCAGATTGGCTCCGCTTCCAACCGGGACCGCCACCTCCGGCTACCTTTGCCTGGCGCTTCATCCGGCCGGCAGAGCAGGCGAGTGGAGGCTCTGCCTCGGCGGTGCGAGTGCAGCCCATCGACGCGTCGGCCTCATTCTCCTCAACGCCAGGGGCGAGACAACCACGGCGAAGTCACTGCCGGCGCGGGTCAGACGTCCCAGCCCCACCAAGCTCGCGCTGTCAATCGAACCCCTCAGCGCTGGGCTCACTCCTCATCGCTACCAATGGCGCGTAATGGAGAGTCGTCCCGCCTGCAACGCGGCGATGCAGCAGAGCTGCGAAGAACGCCTTCCGGCCAACACGTTCCGCGTCTTCCGGCTGCGGCCGGTGCGGCCGGTGGGTTGCAGCGGCGGGACCGCGGGCCTCGTGTACAACGGCTCACGCAGTCGCAGGGTGGTTGCGCTGACCTTCGACGACGGGCCCAGCGAATACACCGAAGGTTTCCTCGACGTGCTGCGCGAAAAGCACGCCCACGGGACCTTCTTCGAGGTTGGCCAGGAGATCGGCGGGCGCGAGGTGACGATGCGGCGGATCCTGCGCGAAGGCAGCGAGGTCGGCAACCACACCACGCACCACCAGGCCGATCCTGGCTACGAAGACCTGGCCACGACGAACGGCCTGATCCGGGCGGCGACCGACTTCGAGCCGTGCCTGTTCCGCCCGCCCGATGGCGCAGTCAACTCGGCGGTGGTCGCGGCCGCGGGCCGGGCAGGGCTGAGGACGATCGTCTGGGACGTCGACCCGAGCGACTGGTCCAATCCGGGAAGCGCGGCTGTCTACAGCCGCATCGTCGACGCCGCCCAGCCCGGGTCGATCATCCTCATGCACGACGGCGGCGGCGACCGCAGCGGCACGCTGGCGGCACTGCCGCAGATCATCGACACGCTGCGCGCCCGCGGCTACCGCTTCGCAACGGTGAGTGAGTTGCTCGGCAACCGCGTGACCTACAAGCCATACGGTTAGAAGTCCTGCAGCAGGCCAAGCACCGGAAGGAGCCGAGTTGATCGTCGAGAGGACAGAGAACCCGATGTGGCTGTCGAACGCCTACCTCGTTGCCGACGAAGCCGGCGGGAAAGGCGTGCTGATCGACGGCAACGATGACCTCGGGCCGCTGCTCGAGCGGGCCAAGCGCGACGGGATCGAGATCACCCACCTACTCGTCACCCATCCGCATGGCGATCATGTCGCCGGCCTTACCGAGGCGCGGGAGCAGCTCGGCGGCGTCCCGCTGGTGGCCCATCCGGACGCGGCGGCTGAACTTGCGGATGAGGTCGAGGTGACGCTCGGCGACGGTGAGTCCCTGGGCACAGGGGGACTCGAGATCGAAGCCATCTTCACTCCCGGCCATGCTGCCGGGCATCTCGCCTTGCTCGTGAACGGCAGCGACGTCTTCACGGCCGACGTCCTTTTCAAAGGGACCGTTGGGGGAACGATGGCGCCCGGGGGAAGCGGCTTCGCCGACCTCAAGTCCTCGGTGATGCGGTTGATGGAGCTGCCACCGGAGACCCGCGTGCATCCCGGGCACCGCGAGCCGACGACGATCGGAGCGGAGTGGGAGGGCAACCCGTTCGTGCGGATCTGGCGAGACCTTGACGAGGTCAGCGACGAGAAGTGCACCGTTTGGGGACGGGAGGCGACACTGAAGTTGTGGGCGCCCGACTACGACGGCGGCAACAAGGCCTGGATCGTCTTCGCCGATTCCGGCGAGGACGCAATCGTCGGCGGTTCGCAGGTCGAACGGGCCTAAGCGTCCAGCGCCATGTCCTCAAAGCGCGCCGCGGTCCGTTTTGGGGAAGAGCACGTCGATCCGCCACCGACCAAACCGTGACGCCATGCCGAAGCGAACCATCTCAGTATCGATACGGCCAAACCCCGCCGCCCCTACACTGCATCCCACAGGCGAAGGAGGATTCGGATGGCATGTAGACGTTGCGAAGAGCGTGGCAAGACGTGGTCGGGCGACGATCCGGTCTGCGGATTTGACGCGGGGGGAAACTTCGGCACGAAGAACTGGAACTGCGCGACTCTCAATGCCTTGCGGGATGCGGCGCGGGACCTGGGGACGGTGGTCTGGAGCGACGACGACCAGGCGACGATACTTCCCGGCCCCCAGGAGTCCGCGGCCTTCGTCGTGCTGCGCTGGTACAAGGAACGGGGGCGCACAGACGAGGCACTCTGGATGGAGGGCGGCAAGCTGCGTCCGATCACTTTGCAGGAGGCTGAGGAGTCGCTGCAGGGGATCGAGTCGCAAGTCGCCGCGTAGCTCTGGCCACGAAGGTCGGGGCTGGAAGCCACATGCTGATGCCGCAGGGTCGGCGAGCGACAGTTCTAGCCCAAATCGGGCCTGCGGACGGATGTGCGATTGGAGACGAGGGGCTTTCTCCGGACACTCGGCCAGCGGGAATTTAAGGACAGGGGACTCATGCCGCTAATCGGCTTCATAAGCGCAGCAGACATCAAACACTTCTTCTTCGACTGGTACCCCGTGTTCGGGGTCGTCTTCATGTTCTGCCTGCTTGCGGTGTTCGTGACCCTGCTGCGCGGCACGCTCGGCGCGACCAAGCCGGAGACGGTCAAGGCAAGCCAGACCAAGCCTGTGCTGTGGGAGGAGGTGCAGGGGGTCGACGCCGCCAAGGACGAGCTGATGGACGTCGCCGAGTGGCTTAAGGACCCGGAGCGCTTCGCGGCTCTCGGTGCGCAGCCGCCACGGGGCGTCCTGCTGTTCGGGCCACCGGGCACCGGTAAGACGATGCTGGCACGCGCCGTCGCCGCGCAGGCCGGCGTCGACTTCTTCTCGGCCTCGGGCTCGAGCTTCGTTGAGATGTTCGTCGGCAGGGGCGCGGCGCGGATCCGCCGCCTCTTCAAGGAGGCGCGCAAGTCCGGCCGGGCGGTGATCTTCATCGACGAGCTGGACGCGGTCGGCGGCGCCCGCAGCGGTGGCGGGGGCGACGGCGGCACGAGCGAGCGCGAGCAGGCGCTGAACCAGCTGCTGGTCGAGCTCGATGGCTTCGAGCGCGACCCCGGGACGGTGATCGTGATCGCCGCCTCCAACTACGTCGACAAGCTCGACAGGGCGCTGCTGCGACCGGGGCGCTTCGACCGCCAGGTGCTTGTGGCGCCGCCCGACCGCGACGGGCGCGAGGCAATCCTGCGCGCACACGCCAAGGGCAAGCCGCTGGCCTCCGATCTCGATCTCACCGACGTTGCCCGCAAGACCACCGGGATGACCGGCGCGCAGCTCGCCAACGCCCTCAACGAGGCGGCGATCATCGCGGGCCGGGCCGGGCGCAACGCGATCGCCCGCGAAGACCTCGACGAGGCCCTGCTGCGCCAATCGGTCGGCTCGCAGCAGGCGCGACGGCTGAGCCAGAAGGAGCGGCGGATCGTCGCCTACCACGAGGGGGGACACGCTCTCTGCCGGCGACTGCTCGGCCTCGACCCGCCGGAGATCCTCAGCATCGTGCCGCGCGGGCCGGCGCTCGGCTTCGTCGGCCACTCGCCGCAGGAAGACAGCTACCTGAAGTCCCGCGAGGAACTGCTCGACGAGCTGGTGACGTTGCTGGGCGGGCGCGCCGCCGAGGAGGAGGTGTTCGAAGCCTCCTACTCCGGAGCCGTCGACGACCTCGCTCGCGTCCACATGGTCTGCAAGCAAATGGTCGCCGAGTTCGGCATGGGGGTTGCCCTGGACGCCGACGGGGCGCCGCCGATCGCGCTGCCCACAGGCGACTACGCCCTCTCCGACCGGACCCGCCGCGATGTTGACATCGCGGCGATGACGCTCGCTCGCGAGTCCTATCGCCGCGCGCGCGCCCTGCTCGCAGCCAACCGCGACTGCCTGGACGACCTCGCCGCCAACGCCCTCGAGCGCGAGACGCTGACCCGCGAGGACCTCGACGAGATCTTCGCCGCCCATGAGCTGCACGAGCTGGAGTCCAGACCAACCGCACCCGCGATCTTCCTCAGCTCCGAAGCGCCGAAGCCCGAGTAGCATCTTCCTCACCCTGACCGAGTCGAGCGCGGACGCCTATTACTTCCCGCCGGGCCGATCGATGGCTCGGCGCGTGCACGGCGAGCGCTCGGTCGGACTGCTCTATGGGCAGCGGGCGCTGCTGATCGGAGCGCTCGAACCGCTCACCTACACCGGCACGATGCTGAGCACGCGCTCGGCCGACCGTCCGTTCGAGCGGCTGGCGCGGACCGCGAAGATCCAGGAGACCGTGTTCCTCGGCACGCGCGAGGAGGCGGACGAGGCGCTCGGAGCGGTGCGCCGGATGCACCAGGGTGTCAACGGCGTGCTCCTCGAGGATGCCGGCGCCCATCCCCGCGGGACCGCGTACTCGGCCTTCGACCCCGAGCTGATGCTGTGGACGCTGGCCGTGATCGCCGACTCGGGACGGGCGATGTACGAAACGCTGGTGCGACCGCTCAGCGCGGTCGAGCGCGAGGATCTCTGGCAGGACTACGTGCGCTTTGGCGAGCTGTTTGACCTCCCCGGCAGCGAGGTGCCGGCCAGCCACCGGGAGTTCGAAGCCTGGTTCGAAGGGAAGCTCTCGTCACCTGATCTCCAGGCCACAGAGCATGCCCTCGAGATGGCGCCGCTGGTCGCCTTCAGGCAGCCGGTGCCGCTGCCTGCTCGCGCCAACCTCACAGTCCAGAACCACATCATCAAGGGGACGCTGCCGCCCCGCGTGCGTGAGATCTTCGGCATTCGCTGGGGCCGATCCGACGAGGCAGCCTTCCAGACAATCGCGGCGACTCACCGCCGGGCCCGACATGTCTTCCCCCGACCGCTGCGCCGCGGCCGCAACGACATGTTCTTCGACGTCGTCACACGCCACGAGCGGCTGCGCGGCGGGACGCCTGTCCCTGAGCTGCGCATCCCAGCTCCCTGAGGCGGTCAGACGATGCGCTGGAACTCAATCGGTGGCGATGTCTGAAGGCCGGCGGGTGCATTCGTCGTCTGGGAATCAGCCCGCGCGCTGGTGGTCGATGCGCCGGGCGCAGAATCGCAAGCCCGCCACCTATCGCTGCCCGTTCTGCGGGAACCACCTCCCCGCCCTCAGCGAGCACGTCTTGATCGCCCCCGAAGGCGACACCAGCCGGCGCCGCCACGCCCACACCGCCTGCACCCTTGCGGCCCGCAAAGCCGGTCACCTGCCCACCGAGGAAGAGTGGCGCCGCACGCAACCACACCCGCCGTCGCTGTGGCATCGCCTGCGGGCGAGGCTGTCGCGGCAGGATTGACCGGCCGGCGCCCTCCGCAGACGGGCAGCCCGCGCCTTGGGAGCGGTCAGCCTTTCTCGACCTTCTTCTTCAGCTCTCCCGGCCGGGCGTTCACCAGCATCGCTGTGACGGCGGACTCCACCGGGCCGCGAAGGACCATCCCGAGGACGCGGCCGGGATCGCTGTCGAGCGTGTAGGTCGCGCGCGTCCTGCCGCCTCCGAGATCCTCCAGCATCCAGGATCCGTCGACCGACTTGAGATCGCCCTTCTCCTGCGTCCATGAGAGCTTCGTAGGCGGCTCGTAGCTGAACCGCACCTGCGTCTTGACGTGCTTGACCTTGATGTCGCTCTCGCTCTCGACGAGGGTCGGCCGCCCGGCCTCATCCCGCTCAAACGCGGTGATTCCCACCAATCCGCCCTGCCAGTCAGGAGCGATCAGCACATCCTCCACGACGGCCCAAACCTCATCGATCGGCGCCTCGATCTCGGCGCTGGCGCTACCACCCATGTGTGCCATCGAAACCGTCTCCCCCGGTTCAGATCAAAAGAAACATCCGCGACAACTGCGCGCGACCGTATCGCAGAGTGCTGCGGCCAAGCGGAGACCGGTCGGCCTTGTCGCGCGCGCGGTCACACATCTCCAGCCGCGACTGGCGGCTGCACTTCAGGAAGAAACCGAGAAGCGAATGCCGGCCTGCGC
>JBAVGD010000277.1:0-3772 GCA_049684635.1 Solirubrobacterales bacterium
GTACTCGCCCTCGCCGATCACCTCGGTGATCTTGCCCGTTTCGTTGGGGTTGAGGATCAGGTCCTGGACGCGGCCCGTAACCACCAGCACCTCGGAGGCTGGAACGCGACCCTCACCTGTGATGTTGGGGACGAGCCGCTGCGCGATCGCTCCCTTCAGGGTCGAGGCGAGCATCACCCGGGCCTGGTGCTGGAGGTGCGGCGGAAAGAAGTCGATGATGCGGTTGATCGTCTCGGTCGCGTCCAAGGTGTGGACCGTGCTCAAGACCAGGTGCCCGGTCTCGGCGGCCGACAGCGCCGTACGCACCGTCTCCTCGTCGCGCATCTCGCCGATCAGGATCACGTCGGGGTCCTGGCGCAGGACACGGCGCATCGCCCGGGCGAAGCTGGCGGTGTCGGAGCCGATCTCGCGCTGGTTGACGATCGAGCCTTTGTCTTCGTGGAGGTACTCGATCGGGTCCTCGAGCGTGACGATGTGGTGCGCCCGGGTGCGGTTGATGTGGTCGATCATCGCCGCCAGGGTCGTGCTCTTGCCCGAGCCGGTGGTGCCGGTGACGAGGATGATGCCGCGCTGCTCCTCGGCCAGCTTGCGCACGATGTCGGGCAGTCCCAGCTCCTCGACCGAGCGGATCTCGAAGGGGATCGCGCGGCAGACGATCGAGGTCTCGCCGCGCTGCTTGAAGGTGTTGACGCGAAAGCGGGAGAGGTTGGGGATCGCGTAGGAGAAGTCAGCCTCGCCGGCTTCCTCGAACTCGGTCAGCGAGCGGACCTCGGCGATGTCGTGGAAGGCCTTTTCGGTGTCCTCGCCGCTCAGCGGCTCGTGGCCCTCAAGTGGCATCAGCTCGCCGTGCAGGCGGATCGTCGGCGGCGCCGCCACCTTGACGTGGAGGTCGGAGCCACCTCGCTCGACGAGCGTGCGCAGGGCTGAATCGATGTCGAACATCGAGGCTGTATCGGCCGGAGCGTCCCGGTCCATTAGGCCGCCGGCCACTTGCGGCCCGCTACGAAGACCTCGCACTGGGAGGGACGGACGGACGGGGAGTCGACCGCGCCCCGGGCCGGAGGCTCCGGAACCCCGCTACCGTGTGACGGCCCAATCAATCTTCGACGGCCGGGTGATCATTTGAGCGCGAATCCCACGAAGTTCACGTTGAGGTTCCGAAACCGGCAGACGCATGAGCTACTCGGCCTCGTGGCCGATCGGCTCGGGATGTCGAAGAACCGGCTTGCCGAAGAGATGCTGGAGCGGGAGCTCAAGGCCGCGGCGCTGCTGATCGAACAAGACCTCGACAGCACCCTGCGTCACCTCCGCGGCTACCGGCGCGACGAGCGGCTCGCCGACGACATCGCGGCCTTCGCCGAGGGCGAGGCGTCTGGCGAGGACCCGCTGCGCTCGCGAATGATCGAGCCAGGAGAGCCCGGCGACGCCTTCGGCGTGATGAAGTCCTTCGGCGGCTGATGCCGGCCCACACGATTCTTGAGACCCCCTGGACGCCCCGGGACGAGCTGACTACACCGAAGTTGAAGCGGGACCTGGCGCAGGGACTATGCCTGTCGCCAGTCGCGAGATAGGCTCGCCGCACCGCCATCGAACATAGGAGGCACTGACATGCATGCAGTCGTCGTCAAGGTCACCGTCAATGACCGAGAGGCCGCCGAAAGTGCGCTGCGCGAGCAGGTTGTGCCCGGGGTATCGCAGGCCCCAGGATTCGTGGCTGGATATTGGACGAGGAAGGACAACGCCGGACTGTCGATGGTCATCTTCGAGTCGGAGGACGCGGCTAACGGCATGAGCGATCGGATCCGGACAGTGCTTCCGGACGCGGTGACGCTCGAGAACATCGAAGTGCGCGAGGTCGTCGCGAACGCCTGACACCAGCAGCTCCCGGCGCTCCAAGTGCGCGCCGGGGTGCACCGAAGGAGGCAACGGAGCCGGTAAGTCCGGTCAGTGCACTGGCCCGAACACCGAACGACCGAGTTCCTGCAAGAGCCAGGGCAGTCCCGGCAACCAGCCGTAGAGGTAAGTGCCGAGCAGGCGCCGTCGATCGGAGCCTGCTCGGCCGAGGAATAGGGAAACACTCGATGTGACAGCGGCCCCGCCCTGTGGTCGAATACAACCGAAGGCCGACGATCGGCGAGCCGCTGATCTAGGTCGAACATCATTCTGAAACCCTGACCTTTCCCCTGGAGGAGATATGTACGCACGTGTTGCACGTTGGGAGGGCGCCAATGCCGAGACTCTCGAGCGGACCGCCTCCGAGATCCGAAGTCAGGCCGACTCGGGCCCGCCCGAGGGAGTACCGGCAAAGGGGCTCCTGCTGTTGAACGACGGCGAGAACGGCCGGTCAATGGCGATCAGCCTGTTCGAGACCGAGGAGGACTACCAGCAGGGCGACGAAACCCTGAACTCGATGAACCCACCCGGCGACGGCATGGGTCGGCGCGTCTCAGTCGAGAAGTACGAGGTTGCGGTTCAACTCGAGGCCTGAGCACAGCTACATCCAGTCGACCCGACGCTCGGAACCTGTCTCGAGCCCCGATGGGTCTCGGGACGGGTTCTGAGCCGCCGCCGCGGCTGCGGCCCCGCATCGCAACTCCTGAACAGGCCGCCAGACATAGCGAGTTCGCAAGCGGGATCCAAAAGATCAGGGACACCCCCTGATGCGAACCGCGGTGCCGTGAATGAGGATCACCGTTATGAAATCTCTGCGCTCCACCAAACAGCGTTCGGCCATACGCACCAGCGGCATGGAGATCATGGGTGCGATGTCCGTCGCCACACAGATGGCATTCCTCTGCCCTCCGGGATTCGACGAAATGCTGCGTCGTGAGCTCAAGGGCGAGTCGATGACAGGGCGCCACAACGCCCATCAGTCCCATCGCCACGCTCGATGAGCAGTCGCGCCATCACCCAAGCCGAGCTGGCGATGCACGGTGGCATCCGTCCGTTCGACACCCATGCCCACACCGGTGTCGACATCGACGGCACGAAACGCACGAGCGATGAACACGTTCAGGATCTCGAAGCAATCGATGGCCGTTCGGTGATCTTCCCCCTCTGCTCCGCGACTGGATATGCGGTCGAGAACCGGCGCGTGATCGCCGAGAGTCAGCGGCATCCGGGGCGACTCGTTCCCTTTGCCCGCCTAGATGCGCGAACCATCTCCAGGCGAGAGGCAAGTGACGCGCTCGCCGCGGGCGCCAAGGGCTTCAAGCTGCATCCACGTGCGGAGGACTTCAGGCTCGACCACCCGGGAGTTGAGACGATCCTCGCCGTCGCGGCCGAGGCCCGTGTGCCGGTGCTCATCCACGCCGGGGTCGGCGTCGGCTCCTTCGGGAGCACAGTCAGCGAGCTTGCCGCGCGCCATCGCGAGTGCCCGATCATCCTCGCCCACGCAGCGGTCTCCGACCTCGCATGGCTGTGGCGCGTCGCGCCCGACCACCCGAACCTGTTCTTCGACACCTCCTGGTGGAACCCGAGTGACCTGCTTGCGCTCTTTGCCCTCGTCCCCCCCGGCCAGATCCTCTTCGGCAGCGACGAGCCCTACATGGATCTGGAGACAGTGCTGGCGATAACGCTGCGCTGCGCGCGCTTCACCGGCCTCTCGCCGGAGGCGATCGAGCTGGTCGCGGGAGGCCAGCTCGAAAGCCTCCTGGCGGGCGAGCGGCCACACGACGCCGGCCCCGCGCCCGGGCCACCGGAGAGGTTGCCCTCGCCGACCGAGGCAAGACTCGCCACACTGGTCGCGGCGGCCGGCGGCTGCATGCTCGGG
>JBAVGD010000278.1:0-4624 GCA_049684635.1 Solirubrobacterales bacterium
ACATGGCGCTGCCATGCGGAATCCGCGCCGTGACCGCCCCGCTTGGCCCTGAACTGTCCCAGGCGCGCGCCCCTCAACGGGATAGGTCCTTTAGGGGCGACCAGCCCCGAAACACGGTTTCGATGTAATGCATGGAAACCGTGTTTCGGGCGCCCTTTAGGACGCACGGACTCCAAGATGTACCGACACCCCCGGCGGCTCATCTGACCTCCGTCTTGCGGGCACCGTAGACGATGTCCGCGGGATCTGGCCGGCAGTCAGCCGGCCGTGGTGGACGGGCGCGGGAGTAGCGTTCCGCCTCACGATGACGTCGCGGAGGCTGAAGCACTGGGGTTGGGGCTGGGAGGATCAGCAGCCCACGAAGGCCGCGCTCGAGGCGGCCGCGAAGGGAATCCGGGAGCGGTTGGGCTTTGGCGGCGCGGCTTCCGAGCCGGTGCCGCTGGATCGGGTTGAGATTCGCCCGTCGCGGCTGCCGCCGCCTCGGGAGCTCGAGGGCCTCTTCACCGACGAGCACTACGAGCGCGTCGCGCATTCGCTCGGGAAGGCGTATCGCGATGTCGTGCGTGGATTCAGGGGCGAGTTCGCGAACCCGCCGGACCTCGTCGCCTACCCAAGCGACGAGTCCGAGATCGAGAGGGTGCTCGGCTGGTGCGAGGAAAACGGCGCCGCGGTGATCCCCTTCGGCGGCGGCACCAGCGTCGTCGGAGGCGTCGAGCCGCGATTCGCGGACCGCCCCGTCGTGTCCCTGGATCTGCGGGGGTTGGACAGGGTGCTGGAGGTCGACCCAGTGTCGATGGCGGCGCGGATCCAGGCCGGCGCGACCGGTCCGCAGCTGGAGGACCAGCTGCGCCGGCAGGGGCTCACACTTCGCCATTTCCCTCAGTCATTTGAGTTCTCGACGCTCGGTGGCTGGATCGCGACCCGAGCCGGCGGCCACTTCGCCACGCTCTACACCCACATCGACGACCTGGTCGAGTCGGTTCGCGCCATCACCCCTCGTGGGACTTGGGAGAGCCGCCGGCTGCCGGGGTCGGGCGCCGGACCTTCCCCGGACCGGGCGTTGATCGGCTCCGAGGGAATCCTCGGCGTCATCTCCGAGGCGTGGGTTCGAATCCGGCCGCGGCCGCAGTTCAAGGTCTCCTGCGGTGTCGAGTTCGACGACTTCATGGCCGCCGCCCGCGCCGTGCGGGAGATTTCGCAGTCAGGGCTCTACCCCTCGAACTGCCGCTTGCTGGATGCCCTGGAGGCGGGTACGACCGGCGCCGGAAGCGGCGATAGGAGCCTGCTGGTTCTGGGATTCGAGTCGGCCCGCCACCCGGTTGAGGCCCCGATGGACGTGGCGCTGGCGATCGCTCGCGAGCACGGCGGCGTCCCGGGCGAGGTGCGCAGCAAATCCCCGGCGACACGCGCAAGACCCGCGGAGATCGTCGGAAATCAGCCCGTCTCCGACGGCGCATCCGCCGTGGAGACCTGGCGCTCGGCGTTTCTCTTCGCTCCCTACCTTCGCGACACGTTCGTCGCTTGCGGCGTCCTCTCCGACACCTTCGAGACCGCGATCACCTGGGACCGCTTCGAGGAGTTCCACGCTGCCGCAACCGAGGCGGCACGGGCGAAGGTCGCCGAGGTCTGCGGCATTCCCGCCGAGGGCCCGGGGTCAGCGCGCGTCAGCTGTCGTTTCACCCACGTCTACCCAGACGGACCGGCCCCTTACTTCACGGTCATGGCGCCGGCGACGCGAGGGGGTGAGGTGGAGCAGTGGGATGAGATCAAGGCGGCGGCCTCGGAGGCGGTGATCGAGGGCGGCGGCACGATCACCCACCACCACGCGGTCGGCCGCGATCACCGGCCCTGGTATGACCGCCAGCGTCCCGCCCCCTTCGCCGCGGCCCTGCGCGCCGCGAAGGCAGAGCTGGACCCCGCCGCCATCCTCAATCCCGGCGTGCTGGTGGATCCCGTCTCCGGCGCAATCGCGAGCGGTATCGAACCCAGCCTGCAAGGTCCGGGCAAAGGCGCATGACCCGCACCAAGCCTCTACCCTGCATGCCGTGAAAGCCAAAGGCCGGAAGCCGACACGCGATTCCTGGCGCCTCGACGAGGACGTACGACGCAGGCGTCTTCGCAATGACGGCCGCCGCCCCCTTGCGGTCAACCTCGCCGAGGGCCTCGCCCTGAGCGAATTCCTCTCGACGTTTGCGGGGAGCGCGCGGAGGGTTTGACCGCCGAGCCGTTTCGCCTGCGGGCGTTGCTCGAGCAGCTGATTCGCGCCGAGGTCCGCTTTGTCCTGATCGGCGGGCTCGCGGTCAATGCGTGGGGCTACGTTCGGGGAACCGGGGACGTCGACATCGTCCCCGATCCGTCTGCGGAGAATCTCGCCAAGCTCGATGCCGTGCTCAAACGGCTGAACGGAAAGGTCGAGGGGCCTGGCGGATTGCTGGCGCCGGAGGCCATCTCGACCTTTCTCAAAGCGGGTGACCGGACCCTCGTCACCACGGACCTCGGGCATGTGGACATCCTCCAAGGACACCCTCAGGTGCCAGCCTTCGCCGCGCTCGATTCCGAGGCAACCGATGTGGAGATGGACGGCCTGGTCGTGCGCGTCTGCTCCCTCGAGCACCTGGTCTCGATGAAGCGTGCGAGCGAGCGGGCCCGGGACCGCGATGACATCGAGGCGTTGGAAGCCGCCCAGAGGACCGACGCGGAGACGGATTGACGGATGGCGGCGCTACCCTTTCGCGACTGCGTCCTCCCGGTCAGGTGACCCAGATGTCTCCGGCGCACCCTTCAGGATGGAAACGATCACTTCGGAACAGCCGACGGTTCCCAGCGCTGCCGGGGAACCCCAGCCCGTGACCATGGAGCCGGTTGTGCCGCGTCGCTCGCCGCTGCGAGCGGCGCTGAAGACAGCCCGGCCGCAGGAGTGGATCAAGAACGTCTTCGTTTTCGCCGGCCTTTTGTTCTCCGGCAAGTTCAACCAGCCGCACGACGTGCTGGAGGCGTCGCTCACCTTCGTCTCCTTCTGCCTTATCTCGAGTGCCGGCTACTACGTCAACGACTTGATCGACATCGAGCTCGACCGCAAGCACCCGAGGAAGCGCTTCCGGCCGCTGCCGGCGGGCGAGCTGTCGGAGGGCGCCGCGCTGACGATCGCCCCGCTCCTGGCGGCGCCCGCCATCGGCCTAGCCTTCGCCGCCGTCAACTGGCAGGTCGGGGTGATGGTGGTCGGCTACGGCGTGGCCCAGCTGGCTTACAGCCTCGGCCTCAAGCAGATCGTGATCGTCGACGTGATGACCCTTTCGGCCCTTTTCATCCTGCGGGTGGCGGCCGGCGCCAGCGCCGTTGACGCTCATGCCTCGGAGTGGCTGATCCTCTGCACGGGCATGCTCGCCCTCTTCCTCGGCGTCACCAAGCGCCGCCAGGAGGCGGTCTCCGAGCTGCACCAGGGGACCAGCAGCCGGCCGGTCCTCGAGCACTACTCGCTGCCCTTCCTCGACCAGATGGTCGCCATGGTCACGACCGGCACCGTAATCAGCTATGCGATCTACGCCGTCAACTCGCCGCTCGTCGGCAACAGGATGATGTGGACGATCCCGCCGGCGCTCTACTGCATCTTCCGCTACCTCTACCTGATCTACGATCGCGCTGACGACCGCTCGACCGCGGCGATAGTCGCCGAAGACAAGGGCATGATCCTCGGCGGCGCCAGCTTCGTCGTCGTCGCCTTCCTGCTGCTCTACGTCTTCAAATAGGCGTCAGTCCGGCTGGACCGGGAGGTCGGAGAGCAACTCGACCTTCCCGCTGCGCGTGAACTGCAGGTCGATCGTCTCGTCCTTGCGATAGGTGCCGAAGAAGCCGAGGTACATCGCGAGCCAGCGGCCGGTACCGACTTTCTCCTTGACGATCTGGCGTGTGAAGACGATTTCCCCGACGGCCACGTTGTAATCCACGCCCTCTCGCTGTTCGATGCCGTTGATGAAGACCGTGTACGGCGCTTCTGCGCCAGCTGGCAGCTTGACGCGGCGGCCGGCCGCGTAGCTGCCCTTTGGGATGTCGGTCTCGGTCTCGCTCATTGCCTGGCCCGTCTCGGGGCGCCTTTGTCGGGATATACGCGACAAAAGCGCCCCGCGTTGTCATCTTGCTTGCTCCAGAGTCTCTCGAACCACGTCGAACGGCGTGTCGTGGTGCGTCGGATCGAGCTCCTCGCGCCTCAGCCCACCGCGGTAGGGGACGAAGGTGCCGTCACCCCGAACATCGATCCCGGCCGTCGGCTTGCGCAGCAGTCCCTCGCCGTTGAGCTGCAGACGCGCGTGCACCTGATTGGCGGGCTTGAAGTCCCGCAGCGCCGAAATCGGTTGGGATGGCCCCTCCGCCCGGATCTCCAGCGCCCGCCGCCTCATCTCCGCCACCGCCTCCCCCAAGTCCTCAAAGCTCTGATGCTCCACATCGGACCCGTGCCGAACGGTCAACTTCCACCCACTCATCGCGTGCAGCGTACGGAACCGGGCAAGGGCCCGGTACCCCTGCGAACGGCTTGTACCTTTTCGCCGACCCGCCCGCGGCCCAGCCGCTGACGCCCCACCGAAAAGGTTGAGTGAGGAGGGGTACCGGGCCCTTGCCCGGTTCCCGG
>JBAVGD010000279.1:0-2065 GCA_049684635.1 Solirubrobacterales bacterium
ACCGCGGACGTGGCAGAGATCGCTTGTTCGTAGGCGATGCTGGCGATCGTGATGCGGCGGGGAATTCCGGCGCGCTCGGAAAGCAGCACCCGTCCGAGGACGTAGAGCACGCTCCCCGGCACGTAGCGCGCCAGCAGTGGCTGGCCCCAGGCGACCTGCGCGCGGCCGAACCCAATCCTGTAGCCGAGAAAGCGAAGGATCAGGTCCCAGGCGAAGGCGCTGAGCCCGTAGAAGACGGGAAGAATGACGAACGCCGGAATTAGCCAGAGGACGTGGAAATGAACTCCCTTGTCCTGAATCTCCCCCCACTGGTTGATCACGGTGAGGACGAGGAAGGAGAAGACCAAGACCGCGATCCCAAGCTGGATTGCCAGGCGAACGCGCTTGCTGCGGGGTGGATTCGCTCCGAACTTTGCCCCGGCTTCGCCGATGCGATGCAGAAATGGCTGGCTCTCGTCCACGCCCGTCGCACCTTAGAGCCTGTGCCGGTGGGACCTCCCTACCTGCGGCGGGCTTGATACGCGGAATATTCCCGTCGATCCCCTCAGCGGCAACAATGGGCGCATGGGCGAGTTCGAGCTGCTGTCACGGGTGCGGGCGCAACTGCCTGCGGTCGGTCCGCAGGTACAGGTCGGAAGCGGCGACGACGCGGCGGTAACCATGCCAAGCGGCGCCACGGCCACCTCTGTCGATGCCCTTGTCGAGGGAGTCCATTTCCGCCGTGACCACAGCAACCTGAGGCAGATCGGCCGCAAGGCGCTGGCCACGGCCCTCTCAGACCTGGCGGCCATGGGCGCCGCGGCAGGGGAGGCGTACGTCGTCCTGGGAGTGCCGGCGGAGATTGACGAAGGCGGCTGCCTCGAGTTGCTCGACGGCCTCAGCAAGATTGCCGTCGCAACCGGCACCAGCCTCGCCGGCGGAGACATAACCAGGACGCCCGCGCTCACCCTTGCCGTGACCGTTGTGGGACATGCGCCGGCTGCGGAGCGATTCGTGACCAGATCCGGTGCGCGACCGGGTGACGTGCTGGTCGTTACCGGCGAGATCGGAGGCGCGGCGGCCGGGCTTCTGCTGCTCGAGATGCCGGCGGTCGCGGCGGCCGTTCCCGAGGCATCGGCGGAACGACTGCGCTCCCGGCAGCTCGAACCCGAACCGCTCCTCGAGGCCGGGCAGGCCCTTGCCGAGGCCGGGGCGACCGCGATGATCGACCTCAGCGACGGGCTCGGTGGGGACGCAAGCCACCTGGCGGAGGCGAGCGGCGTGGGGATGCGGATCGAAGCGGGAGCTTTGCCTGTCGCAGATGGCGTCAGAGAGATCGCGACCGCCGCTGGGCGAGATCCTGCTCAGCTCGCCGTTTCCGGCGGCGAAGACTACGAGCTGCTCGCGGCGCTTCCGGCCGAGCGGCTCGAGGACGCAATCGCAGCCCTCGACGCAACCTGCGGGACCGCGCTGACGCGGATCGGCGACGTGGTCGCCGGGGGAGGGGTGGAGATCAGGCTGCCTGACGGCGGGCTTCTGGAGCCGGTGGGGTTCGATCAGTTGGGCTGAGCGGAGCCCAATCATCGATCAGCAGCGCGCGGACGCCGCGGCGGCGCAGCATCGCCTGCGCGACGAGGGCCGGTTCCGGCCTGTAGTGGCCGGTCTCGATCAAGGTCTTCAGCTGTCGTGGCTGCATCCTGCGCCTCATATCGGCTCCTTACCCGAGATCCTTAGTTCTTGGTACTAGCACATATGTCCAAAACCTGCCTGCTCGGCACGTTTCGCACGGCTTCTGTCCACGGCTACGCTTCCTTCATGACCAATGGGCCCGCCCGCATCCTGCTTGTCGACGACGAGGAATCGGTTCAGACCCTGCTCAGCTACCCGCTCCGCAAAGACGGCTACCACGTCACTTCGGCGTTCGACGGCCAGGAAGCGCTGGAGCGCTTCGCAGAAGATCATTTCGACCTCGTGATTCTCGATCTGATGCTGCCCAAGCTCGACGGGGTCGAGGTCTGCCGGCAGCTCCGTCGCCACAGCCAGGTCCCGATCATCATGCTGACCGCAAAGGGCAGCGAGACGGACA
>JBAVGD010000280.1:0-2796 GCA_049684635.1 Solirubrobacterales bacterium
GAAAAAGGGGGGTCCATCGAAAGTTTGGCGGCAGGGAAAAGTGCTCGCACGTAAGCGGTGCTCCGAGGGCACCTGTAATTCGGGTTGGGAGTATGAGAGTGTCGCGGGCTTTTGGGTGAGCCCTTGGGACTATGACGGACACGCATGACGATCCTAGGACGAAGCTGAGGCCGGCGCGCCGCGTTGAGATTTTCACGGGCGCCGGGCGGCGGCGGAACTGGAGCGCCGAGGAGAAGGCTCAGATCGTTGCGGAGAGCCTGGCGCCGGAGGCCAATGTGAGCGCGCTGGCACGCGAGCGCGGCCTGACACCGGCGCAGATTTTTCGCTGGCGGCAGGCGCATGCCGTGGCGAAGCCTGCTACGACGCCGGCGCTGAGCTTCGCACCGGTGGTTGTTGATGACAGGCTGCCGCCGACGGCGTGCGGGGCGATCGAGATCGAGCTGAAGGGTGTCAGGCTGCGGATTCCAAGCAGCACACGCCCGGCAACGATCGTTGCGTTATTGAAGGCGCTGCGGTCGACGCGATGATGGTGCCGAACCAGCCGGTCCGAGTGCTGGTTGCCACGAAGCCGGTCGACTTCCGCAAAGGCATGGATGGCCTGGCGGCGCTGGTACAGGAATATCTGCAGGACGACCCCTTCTCGGGCACGGTGTTCGTCTTCCGGGCCAAGCGGGCGGATCGCGTGAAACTGGTGTGGTGGGATGGATCGGGGCTTTGCCTCTTCGCCAAGCGCCTGGAGGATGGCGCTTTCCGTTGGCCCAACGTCGAAGACGGAACAATCCGGCTATCGGGAGCACAGCTTGCGGCGCTGATCGAGGGGATGGAGTGGACGCGGGTCCGCGCGGTGGAAGCGCGCACGCCACTGGCGACGCAATAACTGCGACAAAAAGAATCACCTCGGCGATCGCGACTCAATCGGCTTTGGTGGCGGCGTGGAACGTGGCATACCGCATGACGTGACGCTCGATCTCGAGAACCTGCCGACCGATCCGGAAACGCTGCGCCTGCTGCTGTCGCAGGCAGCGATGGAGATCGCCGACATTGCCAGCGAGCGTGATGCTGCTCGCGCCGAGCGTGACCGTGCCATCGAGCAGAATGAGCGGTGGCGGCATCTCCTGCGCCAGCTTCAACGGGCCCGCTTCGGCCGCAGCTCGGAGAAGCTCGATCCCGACCAGATGCAACTCGCCTTGGAAGACATCGAGCAGGCGGTCGCGCGCGGCGAGGCGGAAGACGAAAAGCACGACGCGACCCTGAAGGCAGCGCGCACGAAGGTGCGCTCGCAGACCCGCAAATCGCTTCCCGCCCATCTGGCGCGGATCGAGGTGGTCATCGCTCCGCAAGACACCCTCTGCCCCTGCTGCCAGGGCAGGATGCATGTCATCGGCGAGGACAAATCCGAGCGGCTGGACGTCATTCCGGCGCAGTTCCGGGTGATTGTCACGCGCCGCCCTAAATACGCCTGCCGGAGCTGCGAGAGCTCGGTCGTGCAAGCGCCGGCGCCGGAACGACTGATCAAGGGCGGGCTGCCGACGGAGGCCTTGGTCGCGCAGATCCTGGTCAGCAAATACGCCTGGCACTTGCCGCTCTACCGGCAGGCACAGATGCTGGCGAGCCAGGGTATCGAGATCGACCGCTCAACCCTGGCCTTCTGGGTGGGCTATGCCGCGGCCGAGCTCGCACCCGTCGCGGAGCGGTTACGCGAGATTCTGTTGGGCTCGGCCAAGATCGTGGTGGACGAGACCCCAGCGCCGGTGCTCGATCCCGGACGGGGACGTACAAAGACCGGCTACTTCTGGGCCATTGCGAGCGATGATCGACCTTGGGGCGGCACCGATCCGCCGGCTGTCGTCTACACTTATGCACCCGGTCGCGGCGCGGAACATGGTCTGAAGCTGCTCGCGGGCTATTCCGGCATCGTGCAGTGCGACGGCTATGCCGCCTACAAGCGACTGGCCGATCCCAAGCGCGAGGGTGGCGCCGTAATACTGGCCTTCTGCTGGTCCCATTGGCGGCGGCGGTTCTACGAGATCGCCAAGAGCGGTCCGGCGCCGATCGCGAGCGAGGCACTCAAGCGAATCGCAACGCTCTATGCCATCGAGGCGAAAATCCGCGGCCGTCACGCCGAAGAGCGGCGTCTTGTCCGCCAGGCCGAAAGCAAGCCCCTGGTTGAAGATCTCAAGACCTGGCTCAAGGTCCAGCTCGCTCTCGTCTCCGGCAAGTCGGGCATCGCCGTGGCGATCCGCTACGGGCTCAACCATTGGGACGGGTTGCTGCGGTTCCTCGATGACGGGCGCATCGAGATGGACACCAATGCCGTCGAGCGTTCGATGCGTCCGATCGCATTGGGACGGAAGAACGCGCTCTTCGCCGGCCACGACGAGGGCGCAGTCAACTGGGCCTGCATCGCCTCGTTGATCGAGACGTGCAAGCTGAATGGCGTCGATCCCCAGGCATACCTCGCCGACGTGCTAACAAAGCTCGTCAATCTCTGGCCAGCCTCGCACCTAGACGAACTCCTGCCTTCGGCCTGGGCTCGCGCCAACATAGCCTAAGCAATCATCGCGCCATCACGGCCGTGGCGGAAAAGCTCCGCTTACGCTGTTCCCCCGCACGCTCTCGAACATTCGAACGGGCCCAAATCTAGCCGGGCTACTGACCACGCCGTGCTAAGTTGTCTGCACGGCTGCGTCATACGCATCGATCGTATAAACATGAAAATGAAAGGACCCACCGGCCAATGTCTCACCGAACAGCTCAACCATGACTTCGCCTTGGTCCGTGGTTCTTCCGAAGTCG
>JBAVGD010000281.1:0-2220 GCA_049684635.1 Solirubrobacterales bacterium
GAGCTCAACGCCACGGGTGCCTGCAACTTCGTAGCTCGAAGGTCAATTTCCGATGGCGAGGAGATCACTTTCGACTACGCGATGCGCAACTACTCGATCGAGCATTTTCCGGGGGGCTGTCTTTGCGGAGCGGATATCTGTCGCGGTTCGGTAACCGGCTGGAAGGATCTCCCCGCGGAGCGCAAGGTCGCCTACGAGGGTCTGGTCGCCCCCTATCTGCTCGAGATCGATCGCGAATTGGCCGATTCAGTCGTCTGAGCGCCTCGAATCCGAAGAGCGGAGGCGCGAAGAACTTGGTCCCGAAATTGGTCCCCGACTCCACCGAACTCAGACGAACTCCCTGGATGAGATTCGCTCTAACGAGCCAGATTCGGCTCTATAGACGGCTTCCGGCCCGACTCATAAGCCGTGGAGCGCAGGTTCGAGTCCCGCCCGCCCCATCCCGTGGGTTACCTGCCCCTGCTACCCCCAGGCTTGGCACGGGATCTAAACGCCCGGAGGATGTGCGGCAAGGGAGCTCAAATCGAAACACCACCAGGCGATCCGTTCCGCTTTGAACTGAGAGCGCCGTTTATTCCGGGGAGGCCCTGCGGTTTGCAAGCCGCCCTACGAGACGCGCCGCCCGCGGCATCCGACGGGAGAGGGTGACGGCAACGCGGTCTGAGCGGCGCATGTACCCTGCCGCCCCGTCGAGCTCGACCTGCGGTGTGCGCTCCTCTCCCAGGGCGTAGAGGTGCCACGAGCCGGGAACCCCCTTCAGCTCGCGCTCGCCGCGGTCGCTGAACTGCATATCCGAGCCGACTACGAGCTCCTTGACGGTTGAAGAGACGACGATCTCGCCCGGCCCCGCGAGCGCGCTGACCCGAGCCCCGATGTGGATGGCGAGGCCGCCAAGGTCTTCTCCGATCGCCTCGCACTCGCCGGTGTGGATACCGCCCCGCAGCTCGATGTCGAGCCCCGCAACTCCATCGCGCAGCGCTTCGGCGCAACGGATCGCAGTCGCCGGGCCGTCGAAGGCCGACAGTGCCCCATCGCCGATGTGCTTTACGACGCGCCCGCTGTGCTCGGAGACGACGCGGCCGATGAGTGCGTCGTGGCGCTCGAGCACTTCGCGCCACGCACGGTCGCCCAACTCCGCCGCGCGCGTCGTGGAGGCCACTATGTCCGTGAAGAGCACGGTAGCCAGTACCCGGTCCGGGTTGGCGTGGTGAACTGCACCGGTGACGAACCGTTCGATCTCATCGACGATCGCATCAAAGTCCCCGATCCATACGGCGTGGTTGATGCCCGGATAGCTGGCGAAGCGTGCTCCGGGGATGCCATCGGCCAACAACTTGCCGGCCTCGACCGGCACCGCGCGGTCGCTGTCGACGTGGAGCACGAGCGTCGGCATGTGCACCGACGGCAGGACGTCGCGCACGTCGATCAGCTCGACCGTCTCGATGAGCGCCTGGGCCATCCGCGGGCTTGCCGCCGCTCGCGCGAATATCCCGTACGTGCGCTGCTCCAGCTCGCCGGCGCTGGGAGCGAAGATGGTCGCCAACCTCGCACCGTCGCCCCAGTGCTCGAGCGTCTCCCGCAGCTCGTAGTTCTGTTCCTCGTAACGCTGGACCACTTCGGGCGAATACGCCTCGGGTGCAAGACCGGGGAAGACCGCGAACGTGCCGTACAAAATCAGCGAAGTGATCCGCTTCGGTCGCGTAGCGGCCAACACCACCGAGGAGGGGCCGCCCTCGGAGATGCCGAAGAGCACGGCCCGCTCGGAGCCTGCGGCATCCAGTACCGCCTCGATGTCGGCACCGCGCTCCTCAAGCGTAGGCAGGTGCGGGATCGGGTCCGACAGGCCGGTGCCCGGCTTGTCGTACATGATCAGTCGCGTGAACGAGGCCAGGCGAGCCAGGAACCTCGTATAGCGCGGGTGCGTCCACTGCAGATCGAGGTGTGAGATGAAACCGGGAGCGACAAGCATGTCGACCGGACCGTCGCCAACCACCTGATAAGCGATGGAGATTCCGTCTCGCTCGACGTACTGCGTTGTCGGCGGCTGCACAGCGGCGAGTCTAAGGCCGTGAGCGCGTCGAGACGTGGCAGCGCAGCGATCCTGATCTAACGCGCCCCGTCCTAGGGGAGATCCGTTGATCGCGCGGGGCCATGAAGACAATCTGAGATGAGCGGCGAAAACTTGGTCCCGAAATTGGTCCCCGACTCCACCGAACTCAG
>JBAVGD010000282.1:0-1611 GCA_049684635.1 Solirubrobacterales bacterium
TCGCCGAGGGTGCTGAAGTCGATGAGGAGATCGGCAGCGTCGACCAGCCGCGTGGTGAGTTTTGTTTTGGAATCGAACATGGGTTCGAATGTACGGCCGCTACCGGACGCTGCTCCGATTCTGCAGGGGTTCTTGCATTCAGTGCCTGCTGGGCCGGTGTACCGCTCCGCGGCGGGGAGCGGGTTTCGCGTCCGGGCTGGGTCGGTCAAAGCTGAGAACCAGCCCTGCGGTCTCGGCCGGTTTCTCGACATTCGGAGAATGTCCGGCGCCGGCGATCAGCTTGGTCCGCGCACCCGGCACAACGCTGCGGTATTCGGCGAGGCGAGCGGCGGGGTCTTCGACGATCTGCTCTTCCGCGCCCATGATCACCAGAAGCGGCTTGCCGGTTTCCTTCATGCGCTGGTTAAGCGGCTCTTCGGTGGTGTATGCGTCGGATTCGTCAGGGGAGTCGTGATAGGAGCTGTAGGTCATCCGGTCGACGTCCTTGACGAATGCGTCGGGCACGTCGAAACCGGGCGCAAAAGCAACGCCGAGGCCCTTGCGAACCGCGAAGTCAGGCTTCAGGCGCCAGAACGCCTCTCCGATCACCGGCGCGAAGCCGAGTTGGGCGATGAATCCCAGGTCCGCCTCCTTATGGGTCGGCGGGGTGTCGATGATGACCACGCGCTGGACCAGTTCCGGGGATTGCTGGGCGAGCGCCACCGCAACGGTGCCGCCAAGCGAATGGCCGACGACCTCGGCATTGCGCACGCCGAGCCTGCTCAGGGCTTGGGCGACGAGATCGGCCTGATTGGGGACCGAGTAGCCGCTGCCGGGCTTTTCGGAACCGCCGTGACCGAGCAGGTCGACGGCGACCACCCGGTGCTTGCGCGTGAGGGCGGGCATCATGCCGTCCCACCAGTCGATCGCACATGTGAAGCAGTGGATGAGGACGATCGGCGAGCCGTGGCGCGGGGCCCTATCGACGACCTGCAGATCGCCGCCCGGGAGGCTGAGAATCTTTCCACCGGCGACGGTGACCCCCGCCGACTTTGTTTCGCTATCGACCACGAGCGTGTTCAGGCCCAACAGGAGGACCAGGGCGACAGCGACCGCGATCAAGATCTTCAAGCTTCGCCTCATGACGGTCGTTACCCTAGCCGGAACCGATGCAGAAATTCGTGATCCAAGGCGGCGTGCCCCTGAGCGGGGAGCTGACGGCGGCGGGCAACAAGAACGCGGCCCTGCCGATTCTCGCTGCCTGCCTGCTGACCGATGAGGAGCTCGTCTTGCACCGGGTGCCGCGAATTCGCGACACCGAGGCGCAGCTCGCGCTGCTGGAGCGCCTCGGTGTCGAGGTGGCGTGGGTGGGCGACAACAGCCTCCGCCTCAGCGCCGCGGGCGTCTCCGAGGTGGAGGTGGATGAGGAACTCTCGAGGAAGATCCGAGCATCGTTTCTCCTTGCCGGGCCTCTGCTCGCTCGCTTCGGCGAGGCACGGATGCCGCCCCCCGGCGGCGATTTCATCGGTCGCCGGCGACTCGATGCGCATCTCGATGCCTTCCGCGACCTCGGTGCCCGGGTGGAAGGCGATCGCTGGATCGAGCTGACCGCACCACCGGGCGGCCTTTCAC
>JBAVGD010000283.1:0-2796 GCA_049684635.1 Solirubrobacterales bacterium
GGTCGAACTGGGGGTGCCGCAGGCTCGGCGACAGGTTCTTTTCCACGTTGGGCAGGGCCGACTTGTCGAATTCCTGCAGGTAGCCGAGCTTGTGCATTTTGCTCACCATGTAATCGGCGAGGACGAAGATGCTGCGGCCCCCGGATTCACCCTTGGCGAGCAGCGGCTGCATCTTGTTGAAGAATTCTTCGTTGGAGTTGATGTCTTCGATGTACTTGACCGAGACGCCTGTTGCTTTTTCGAAGGCGGGCACGGTGCTCTTGTCGATGTAGAGAGGCCAGTTGGAGATCGTCAGGCTCCCGGACGGCTTGCCTTCCAGCTTCACGGTTTCGGCGTTACCGCCACCACCGCTTTCAATCCCGCCGCCACCACCGCAGGCCGCCAGGCCAAAGGTCAAGGCAAGCACTGCAAGCGCCGCGGCAAGTCTCGTCAGGGCTCCTGCTACACCGTCTGGCTGTGTCCGCTCTTCGCTCATTGATCTCCGCCCGCGCATCGGCCTCATCCTCTCTGTAGACCTTCGAGTTCCTGCACCTCGCCTGGAAGCTTCTGCTGTCGGCTTCCCGCATCGCCATCGGGGGACTCGCGCACCAGGTGCATGTGCTCGGGCTCCCAGCTCAGCGTCACTCGCGCCCCTCCTCCAGGCAGGCGCTGACGTTGCTCCTCATCCGCGTTGGGGACGAGGACGGTCATCCGTACTCCCTCGCCGAGGTCGACCGCGATCTGGGTCGATGTCCCCAGGTAGAGCGAGCTCTCAACGATTCCCTCGACCCGCGGTGTGCCGTTGGCGTCCGGCCCGTGCCCCGGATCGAAGAGCTCGACCCGCAGCTTCTCGGGACGCACCACAGCGTGACAGCGCTCGCCGGGGGTAAAGCCACCGGCCGCGGCGGTCACGGTGGGGCCACGGTCGAGCCGTACCTCGTGCGGCCCCGACACAGTCGCCGGCATCAAATTGGAGACGCCGATGAAGCCGGCAACGAAGGTGGTTGCGGGCCGCTCGTAGACGTCCTCGGGAACCCCGACCTGCTCGACCCGGCCGCGGTTCATGACAGCGATCCGGTCGCTCATGGTCAGCGCCTCCTCCTGGTCGTGAGTGACGTAGACGAAGGTGATGCCAACATCGCGCTGGATCCGCTTCAGCTCGACCTGAAGGCCCTTGCGCAGCTTCAGGTCAAGCGCGCCCAGCGGCTCGTCCAGCAGCAGCACCTTCGGCAGGTTGACCAGGGCTCTCGCCAGCGCGACCCGCTGCTGCTGGCCGCCCGAGAGCTGCGCCGGTCGTCGCCTCGCCTGGGCGGTAAGCCCGACCCGCTCCAGCTCCGCCTGGACCCGTTGACCGATCTCCTGCTTGGACACCCGTTTGCGCTTCAGCCCGAAAGCCACGTTGTCCTCGACGCTCAGGTGTGGGAAGAGCGCGTAGCTCTGAAAGACGGTGTTGGTCGGCCGCCGGTGTGCCGGCAGACCCGCGACCTCGGCCCCCTCGATGCGGATCGTGCCGTTGCTTGGCCGCTCGAAACCGGCGATCATCCGCAGAGTCGTCGTCTTGCCGCAGCCGCTCGGCCCGAGCAGGGTGAAGAACTCCCCGCCCGCCAGCTCGAGGCTCAGATTGTCGACTGCGACCACGTCGTCGAAGCGCTTGGTGACCCTCTCGAGCTCGACGCTCGGGGTACCTCCGTCCATCCCTCCTCCTGAGCGCAGGATTGAGCCCCATAGACGGTAGCGCTCCACGGAGCTGAACACGAACCACATCTGCTCAAAAAACCACCCCTCCTCTTATACAGGTTGGACAACCGCGCCCCCCTGCCTTGACCCAATGACCACTTGAATGCGTGGCGTTTCAGAGCTAGCTTTATCCATATCGTCGTAGCAAGAGAGGAGAGTGGCATGGCCGTTGCGTCGCATACCGGCGAGCATGTTGAAGCGACGTCGCCGCTTCAGGAGCTGGCAAGGCGTCACCTCTGGCTGCACTTTTCGCGGATGGGTTCCTACGGGCCCGAGCACGAGATCCCGATCATCGTGCGCGCCGAGGGTTGCTACGTCTACGACGACCACGGGAACCGTTACCTCGATGGCCTGTCAGGTCTCTTCTGCGTCAACGCGGGCCACGGTCGCACTGAGCTCGGCGAGGCCGCGGCGCGGCAGGTCGAAGAGCTCGATTTCTACACGCTGTGGAGCTATGCACACCCGCGAGCGATCGAACTCGCCTCGCGTATCGCGTCCCTTGCGCCGGCCGATTTGAATCGCGTCTTCTTCACCTCCGGTGGGTCGGAGGCTGTGGAGTCGGCCCTGAAGCTCGCGCGCAACTTCCACCGCATGCACGGCAAAGGTCAGAAGTACAAGGTGATCGCGCGGGAGATCGCCTACCACGGCACTTCCCTGGGAGCCCTGAGCGCCACCGGAATCACCGACTTGCGCGCGCCCTTCGAGCCGCTGACGCCGGGTGGCTGCCACGTCCCCAACACGAACCTCTACCGCTGGCCGGAGGATCGTCATCCGCTCTGGGCGGCAAACGCAATCGAGGAGCGGATCGAGTTCGAGGGTCCCGAGACGGTGGCCGCCGTGATCCTCGAGCCGGTTCAGAACGCGGGCGGTTGCTTCGTCCCGCCGGACGGGTACTTCCAGCGTGTGCGGGAGATCTGCGACCGCTACGACGTGCTGATGATCTCCGATGAGGTGATCTGCGCCTGGGGTCGTCTCGGGCATTGGTTCGGCTGCGAACGCTTCGGCTATGTGCCGGACATCATCACGGTGGCGAAGGCGCTGACGTCGGCCTACGCGCCGATGGGTGCGGTTATCGCATCA
>JBAVGD010000284.1:0-2605 GCA_049684635.1 Solirubrobacterales bacterium
GAGTGTGGGTCGCCGACGATGTCGGTGGAGACGATCTCGTCCTCGGTGTAGAAAAGGATTCCCTTCAGCGGTCCCTCGGCAGCGGCCTTGACCGCGGCGTTGACCGCGTCGGGGTCGGTGGGCTGCGAGGGAGTGAAGACGAGGTCGACGACGGAGCCGGTCACGACCGGGGCCCGCATTGCGAACCCGTTCAGCTTCCCGTTCAGCTCAGGCAAGACGAGGCCGACCGCCTTTGCCGCCCCTGTCGTGGTGGGGATCAGGTTGATCGCCGCCGCCCGCGCCCGGCGCAGGTCCTTGTGCGGCATGTCCTGCAGGCGCTGGTCGGCTGTGTAGGCGTGGATTGTGGTCATCAGGCCGTGCTCGATCCCGAAGGAGTCGTTCAGAACCTTGGCCACCGGCGCCAGGCAGTTGGTCGTGCAGGAGGCGTTGGAGATGACGTGGTGCTGCTCGGGGTCGTAATCGCTGTCAAAGTTGACGCCGAGCGCCACCGTCACGTCCGGCTCCTTGGCCGGAGCCGAGATGATCACCTTTTTTGCGCCGGCATCGAGGTGCTTGGCGGCGTCGTCGCGTGCCGTGAAGAAGCCGGTCGACTCGATCACGACATCGACGCCGAGGTCGGCCCATGGCAGTGCCGCCGGATCGCGCTCGGCAAGCACCTTGATCGGCTTGCCGTCAACCGAAATGGAGTCCTTTTCCGCAACGACCTCACCCGGAAAGCGACCCAGAATCGAGTCGTACTTGAGCAGGTGGGCGAGGGTGGCCGGGTCGGTGAGATCGTTGGCGGCAACGAACTCGAGGTCCGCTCCCGCCGCCTGCGCCGCGCGGAAAACGTTGCGGCCGATGCGACCGAAGCCATTGATACCGACCTTCACAGCCATGAAGTCATCCTCCTGGAGTCGTGTTGTAGCACTGCGCTTTCACTCCCCGACCGTTACCTCGATTTCGTAACCGTCGGGGTCCTGAAGGAACGCCGAGTAGGAACCTGACCCCTGCGAGCGCCGCTCACCTGGGTTGCTGACGCTGGTTCCCCCAGCCCTCAGTCCCCCCTCCCAAGCCGCCTTGACGGCAACGAGGCCGAGTCCGGAGAAGCTGAGCAATCCGAAGCCGGCCTGGGGTGGATGGTGTGCGGATACGAAGAACACGGGTTTGGCGATCCCCCAACCGATCGTCCTGTCCTGCTCGTAGTGGCGCCGCCAACCGAGGGGCGCGAGCAGCGAGTCGTAGAACGACGCGCTCCGCTCGAGGTCCGAGACCTCCAAGAGGACGTGGTGCAACATCGGGACCCAGAGGCTATAGGGAGAGACCCGGCCCGCGCCGCCCGGCTACCGCCGCCGGCCTCCGGTGCAGCTGCTATCCGCTGCGGGGAGTCCAGCGAAAGTAGCGGACCGCAAGGATCATGCCCACCAGGCCCCAGGCTGCCACGGCGGCCAGGTTGCCCCAATCCGGGCTAGCGCCGCTCCCGGGCACGTAAGCGTTGAAGAAGGCCTCAAAGAAGTGGCGGATCGGAAAGGCGTCGGCGAAGTGGATGACACCGCTGGGCAGCTGGTCATCGGGGATGAAGACACCGGAGAGGAAGTAGAGCGGCAGCAGCAGCGCGTTGACGATCGGAGCCGCCGCGTCCTGGGAGGGAATCGCAGCGGTCAGTGCGATGCCTAGGCAGCAGAACGCAGAAGCGCCGACGACCAGGGTGAGGATGACTGCCGGCAAACGGCTCCAGGGAATCGCAACGCCGTACACCAGGCGGCCGATCGCGGCGATCAGAACCAGCATCAGCAGCGCGACGACAATCGAGTTGCCGATGCGCCCCGCGATGAACACCCAGGGCGGCATCGGGGTGCCGCGGCCGCGCTTCAGGCGCCCGTCCTCACGGGCGATCACCAGCGACATCGCCAGCGACTGCATCGTCGCCGAGATCACCGCGAGGGTGATGATCGCCGGCACGTAGTAGGTGGTCGTCTTGATTCCGCCCCGCCCCCCGATCGTCTGATCGCCGAAGACGGTGCCGAAGATCAGCAACAGGATCACCGGGAAGCCGATCGTGAAGAAAACCGAGGCGGGATTCCGCCAGAAGGCCTTCTGGTCGTAGCGGAACTGGTGCGCGACCAGAGCCAGGCCGGTCATTCGGAAGCCTCCGCAGTGAGCGAGAGGTAGACGTCCTCCAACGTCGGCCGGGTGACCTCGAGCGCCTCGAGGTCGACGCCGCGCCCCAGCGCCCAGCCGGTCAATTCATTGAGCAGGGCGACTGGTGAGGTGGTGCTGAGGGTGACCGCCGAACCCCCGTTTGCGGCCGTAATACCCGCCTTCCCCGGCAGCTCGCTCGGGGGCACCCCATCCGGAAGCCGAAAGCTGACCGTGGCCGGGCGGTTCTCGCGATCGCCGAGATCCTCCGGCGTGCCGCGGGCGACGACCTCGCCACGCGCGATGATCGCCACCCGGTCGGCCAGCCGCTGGGCCTCGTCCATGTAGTGGGTTGTGAGAAAGACCGTCTTGCCCAGGTCACGCAGCCCGGCGATCGTCTCCCAGGCCTGGCGGCGTGCGGAGGGGTCGAAGCCCGTGGTCGGCTCGTCGAGGAAGAGCAGCTCTGGGTCGCCGATCAGCGCCATGC
>JBAVGD010000285.1:0-7494 GCA_049684635.1 Solirubrobacterales bacterium
ATCATTGAGAGTGCTGGACGACCGCAGCCTGAACGGCGTTTTCGTCAACGGGGACCTCGTCGATTGGGGCAAACTCGCCGACGGCGACGAATTGACGATCGGTCGCTACCACCTCTTCGCCGTCGAAGTCTGACCCGCAGCGCCTGGTTCCGGCCACCTCGGGCCGTACGATGAGCGTGTGAGCGATGCGCACGACTCAGGCGAACCCGGCTACGTGCCCACCGACCCGGCGGCGATCTCAGAGGCCGCCGAGCGCGCTCGACAACGGCTCCATGAGGAGATTGAGCGCGTTCGCATCGGCGTCGAGGAGATGCTGTCCGAGCAGGAGAAGGGCGGGGACCCCGATCTCCGCCGCGAGCTGGATGCCCTCCGCGAGGAGACACGGCGCTACGTCAAGCGCAGGGTCCGCAAGAGCGAGAAGCGACTTGCGCTTTCAGTGCGGAAGATCGACGGCCGCCTCGGCACGGTGGAACAGCACCTCGAGAGATTCGAGCAGGACCGCAAGCAAGCCGAGTGGCGCATCCATACCAACACCGAGCGCATGCTCAACGGCCTCCTCCAAGAGGTCCGCGCCATCGCCGATCGCCTAACGAATTCAAAACTCGACTCGTAATCCCCAGGAACGAGGCGGGCTACTCCGTCGAGATGCTCGGGTCGGCCTGCACCTTGTGGGGCAGGACCATGAGGAAGTTGCTGGGCGCATCGGCCGCGAGGCCGATGATCCGGTCTGCCTCCTCGTTCTGGCCGGTGGCGCGAAGCTCGTTTGCGTAATGGGCAAGCAGGTCATCGATGTCGAGCAGGCCCTCTGCGTCGATGTCTCTGAGCTCGACTTTGGCGCCCTCCCCGAGTCTCCGTTCGATCGCCTCGCGATCGATGCCGAAGGAGTTGTGACGAACATAGACGCGGCCACCGGTCATACCGGCACATGCCCACGGCCCGATATCGCCGAGCACCACAGCGCGGCCCGAGGTCATGTACTCGAAGGCGAAGCCCTTGGCGTTGGCCCGATCGACAATGCAGCCTCGGCTGTCGTTGAGGTCCTGCTCCGGCTCCCCGGCCAGCACCACGTCGGCCCCGGAAAGACGGATGCAGAAGCGCGAATCGGCCGAGCCCTGCACGAAGAGGCGCCCGCGCTGGGCACCGTAGGCAAAGGACTTTCCAACCGAGCCGTTCAGGCGCTTGCCCTTGGCACCCTTGCCCTTCAGCACCGAGATCGTGCCACCCCGCATTGTCTTTCCAACCCCGTCCTGCGCCCCACCCTCGACCCGGATCGAGATGCCATGGGCGTTGAACGCTCCCAGGCCCTGGCCGGCAACCGAGCCATCCTCGAACTCAACGCTGACGAGCACATCGTCGCCTGGCTCCGGTGCGTCTTCCAGGATCCTGGTGCGAGCCATCGCACCAGCCAACTCCGTCCCAAGCACGCGGTCGTGTGCGTCGGTCCGGCGCGGGAACTCGCTGTGCACGACGCGTCCCGGGACGAGCTCGCCGGCCAGAGCGGCGATCTGGGCCGAAGCCTCCTTTGCCTCCATCCGGATCGGCCGGGCGACCACCAGGCCTGCCTCGGCCCTCGACTCGGCGATCTCGTCGGCCACCGGCAGGTCGAGCGGCTCGAGATCGAGGAACTCCTCCAGTGGAGTGATCAGCGGCGCCAGGTCGATCCGCTCGTGGTGGGACACCTGCTCGAGCAGGTCGTAGCGGCCGATCAGGTCCTGAGCACGCTCGTAGCCAAGCGAGGCCACGACCTGCTTCACCTCCTCGCCCATCGCCGCGAAGAAGCGGGCGCAGTTCTCGGCAGCCCGGTCGACCTCCTGTGGCGTGAACTTCTTTAGCCCGTGTTCCTGGGCCTGTTCGACCGTCTCGATCTGCGTTGCGATGCCCACATGGCAGGTGTCGAGCTGGCAGCCGCGGCAGATCGTGCAGCCGAGGCTGACCATGGCCAGCGTCCCGAAGCCGACCCTGTTTGCGCCAAGGCAGTGCAGCTTGACGACGTCGTAGCCGGTGCGATAGCCGCCGTCGGCCCAGATCTCGACGCGGTTGCGGATGCCCGCCTCCATCAGCGCCCGATGCACCGCGCGCGTGCCGATGTCCGACGGCAGGCCCACGTGGCGCAGCGCGTGCTGGCGAGCGGCTCCGGTTCCCCCCTCGAAGCCGGAGAGGGTGATGATGTCCGCCCCGGCCTTGGCGATCCCCAGCCCGATCGTGCCGATGTTGGGGACGACCGGGACCTTGACCTAGACCCGGACGTCCGGGTTCACGGTCTTCAGCTCGTCGATCAGCTCGGCGAGATCCTCGATCGAGTACAGATCGTGGTTGTTGGAGGGCGAGATGAGGTCGGTGCCCGGCGAAGCGTTACGGGCAGCCGCGACCTTCTCGGAGACCTTCTTTCCGGGCAGGTGGCCGCCCTCGCCGGGCTTGGCCCCCTGGCCGATCTTGATCTCGGCCAGGTAGGAGGAGTTGATCATCTCGGCGGAGACTCCGAAGCGGCCCGATGCCACCTGCTGCCCGCGCCACTTGCGGTAGTGCCCGTACATGTCGCGAATCTCGCCACCCTCGCCGTTGACGCAGAGGATGTCGATCGCCTTTGCCGCGTCCGCGTAGGCGCGGAAGGCCGACTCGGACTGCGAGCCGAAGCTCATCGAGGAGATCACGATCGGGTAGGCGTGGTGGCCGACGCCGGGATCGACGCCGGCGGGGTCGACCGGATCGCGATCGCCCTTCAGGCCCATGATGTGGCGCATCGAGATCGGGCTCTGGCGCTCGAGCTCGCGTACTTTCTGCGAGTACTCCTCGTAGGAGCCGGAGTCGTTGGCGGTCGCGATCGCCGCCTTGTAGACCTTGGGGTAGAAGCGGAAGGTCTTCGCCGGCTTACCCTCCTCGTCCCCGGCGAGAATCCGCGCCCGCTCGTTGCTGTCGACATCGAGCTCTGTGAAGCCAAAGCCACCGGACGCAGAGGCGGCGAATGCCTCGGTTTGGAAGATCTCGGCAAGCTCGGGCTTGACCCCGATCGAGGAGAACTGGCGGGCGTAGCCGCGCACCTCGTGGATGCCGATCGTCGAGATGACTTTCTCGACGCCCTTCTTCAGCGCCGCGCAGAGGTTCGCGATGTCGGACTCGTAGTCCTCGACGCAGATCACCTCGACCATCGTGTAAGGGCAAACGCCGTTCGCTCCGAGCCCGAGTGCAAGCATCACGTCATGGACGTTTCTAAGGGCGGCGGAGCGAAGGACGATCCCGCAGCGGCGCCGCAGGTTTTCCTCGCCGGGCTCGACCCGGAACTGCTTCAGCGCCTGATCGACCGCTGAGGTTGCGAGATGGGGATCGAGGTAGCGGCGGTCGGCCTCGTAGACGGTGCGGTCGGTCAGCACGAGCAGTTCGGCGCCGTCGCGAACCTTTTTCACCGCCTCTTGCTTTATGCGCTCGATCGCGCCCCGAGTCGTCTCAGACTCGAGCAGTGAGATGTCGACCACCCCGGCGCGGCCACGGAACTCCTCCCAGAGGTCCTCGAGGAGGTAGGTGCGGTTCTCGCGCGCGATGCGGCGGTAGGTCTCGTCCGAAAGCGGTGCCAGGTCATGGTGACCGCCGAGAATGACCGGGAACGACGTCTCCACCGTCGCCGTGTCCTCTCCGGCAGCGGCAATCGACGGGCGGCGTCCGAAGACGGCGCGTGTGGAGAAGTGCTCGACCTCACGCTCACGATCGATCGCCGGGTTGGTGACCACCGCCACCGTCTCCTTGAAGAAATCCGCGAGGTTCTGGCGCTCGGGCGAGAGTGCCGCCAGCGGGCCGTCATAACCGAGTGACCCGATCGGCTCGGCACCATTGGAAGCCATCTGCTGAACGAGTTTGACGTCGTCCCGCTGCCAGCCGAAACCGGCCAGGACACGGTCCGAAACCTTGACGGGCTCTTCCGGGCCGGCGTGCGAGTAGCCGGGCACGTCCTCGCCCTGCAGCGGCCCGCCGGTTTCCAGAGCCCGGTCGTACGGGCCGGCCTCCGCCGTGGCATTGCGGGCCAGCCAGCGCTTGCAGACCAGCCGCAGCATCTCGTCGTGGGCGTGCAGGGTCGAGCGCTTGCGCTCACGATCGATCTGCACGAGCACCTTCTCCCCCGGAGCCAGTGGCTTTGGCTCGGAGGCCATCTCGGTGACCGAAACCACCCCTGGCTCGGAGCTGAAGACGAAGTCTTCAACCGTCTCCATCTGCCAGAGGGGGCGCAACCCGAGCGCGTCGGCGGAGAAGACGCACTCGTCGGCGTGGCGAGCGATCAGCGCGACCGGGCCCTGGGCGAACGGGCCCATTGCCTGCCGCAGGTACATGTAGAAGCTGTGCAGCTCCTCGGGTAGCGCGCGGATCTCGGCGACGATCGGCGGCACGACCATCTCCATCGCCTCGGCCAGGCTGAGCCCATCGCGACTGACCAGCGTGTCGATCGTGCGATTGAGGTCCTGCGAGTCCGAGGAACCCGGCTGGATCGGGATGCCCAGCATGCGGGCCTCCTGGCGCAGCTGCTCGATCGTGTTGATCTCGCCGTTATGGCCGAGCACGGAGAACGGCTGGACGCGCTTGAAGGAGGGCCAGGTGTTGGTCGAGTAACGGTTGTGGCCAAAGCAACCGATCGTCTCGGCCCGCTCGTCGCGCAGGTCGGGGTAGTAAGCGCCGAGGACATGCGGCGATCCCATGACCTTGTAGACGCAGGTCGTCGCCGAAAAGGACGGCACGTGAACATCGAGTCGCTGCTCGAGCTCGATCTGAAGGTCGAACAGGACCCGGTCACGACGGGAGGCATCGGCCACAAGCCCGGCCACCTGCCAGAAATGCGGCTCCTCCTCACGCGCGGTCGGGCCGAGTGCGGGCGAGTCAACAGCTCCAATCCTCTCGGCGAGGATGCGGAAGCCACCCTGGCCAAGGAGCTCGCGAGCGTCGTGCTGCACGCGGTCACGATCCTGCGAACGCTCGATGAAGATGTGGGCGACCGCGAAGGCGTTATCGAGGGCCAGCGAGGGGTCGTGGCCGTCCGTCCGCACCTCCTCGGCCCAGATCTTGCGCGGGAGGTCGAGCAGCAGACCACAGCCGTCGCCCTCGCCGTCGACGCTGCCGGCCCGGTGCAGCATCTTCTGAAGCGCCGGGATCGCCTGCTCGATCGGGGTGCGGCTCGGCGTGGCGTCCTTGCGCACGATCGCGTATATCGCGCACGCATCCTTGTCCTCCACGCTGGGCGGGGAGACCCGGGGACGGTAAGGCAACTCGGGCGAGTAGCGACGCGGTGTCGCGTCAGACGCTGACTGGAGCTTTGACATCCAACCTCCCGGTTTCCGCGCCTTCTTCGAGCGGGCGCGCGACGGGTTGACGAGTCGTCGCATTATAGGGACGCGCCGGCGACGCCGCTAGGCAAACGACGGCGGCTCGTAGGCGCCGGTCGGATGAACTCCGATCAGCAGGGCCGTTACCGGCGCCCCGGAGTGGTTCGCGATGGTCCGGCTGATCGGCGGCTCGATCGAAACGAAGGTGCCGGCCGGCGCCGGATGATCCTCACCGCCAAGTCGCAGGGTCGCCTCCCCCTCGAGGATCACGTAGAGCTCGTGCTGCCCGCTCTGTGCCTCATCGTGCTCGGGAATCTGGCCTCCGGGCGCAATCTCGACCAGGTTGAAGCCAAACGAAGAGGTGCCAAGCGCCTTCCGCGCCAGCTTCCAGGTGGAGTCCCCCGAACCCTCCATGACCTCGAACTCGTCACGGTGCTTGATCGTGTAGCCGTCCGCCATCGAAACCCTCCTCTGCGCGCCGGTTGCCGGAATGCGACCATACCCGGCGTTCCAGCATTGCGAGAGGAGAGACGCGTGAACGAGGGACCCACGGACACCGAGACGGCACTGCGGGCCGCGATCGAGCGCTACAACGAGGCCTGGAACACCCACGACCTCAACGCGATCATCGCGATGCACGCGCCGGACATGGTCTTCGACAACCACACGGCCGGAGAGTCAGCCGAGGGCGACGAGGTCCGCGCCCACATCGGCGCGATCTTCGAGACCTGGCCCGACATCGAGTTCACGACGCGCCGCCTCTACGTTCGCGGAGGCCTTGTCGTGCAGGAATGGACCGCGAGCGCCACCCATGCCAAGACCATGAGGCGGGGCGATCTCACCGCGGAGCCGACCGGCAAGCGCATCGAATGGGACGGCCTCGACGTGATCCCCTTCGAGAACGGACTGGTCAAGCGCAAGGACGTCTACTCGGACAGCGTCTCGATCCTGCGCCAGGTCGGCCTGCTGGACTGACCGAGTCAGCAAGAGCCTGCCTCAGATCCCGCACGCGGGTCAGGTTCTCAGCGACTCCAGTCCGGTTCGAATGCGTTGCGGGCAAGCACGGTTTTCGCGCCACCGGCGTAGGGAATGCTGATGACGTCGTGTCCCGGCCCCGGTTCGAAGCCACCGGTGGTGGCGAGGATCGTCTGACCATCGCCTGAGAGGGCGGTGCCGACCAAGCCCTGCTCGCGGGCCTTTGTCAGCGGCCGCTGGGCTCCGGTCCGCGGGTCGACGGTGACCGCATAGCTGGTGTCCTGGCCCTCGAACTCCGCAAGAAGCCTGGTGCCGTTCGCCGACCAGTCGGTCGGGAAGAGACCCAGCAGCAGCGGGTCGACCTTGGTATGCGTCAGCTGCCTCACCTTCTTGCCCTGGGCGTTCATCAGGAAGAGCTCGGTCTTCGGCCCGTACTTGCGCCGCCCGGCGCCAAGCGTCTTGACGAAGACAATCGTGCCGGTCGGGCCCCAGAGCGGATCCTGTGAATGGTGGTCATCGGTGATCCGAACCGGTTTGCCACCGGCGGTCGGAACCCGGTAGATATCGCTGCGGGGCGGGAATCTTTCGCTGCCGGCCTTCGAGTAGACCAGTTCACTCCCGTCCCGCGAGAAGCTGAAACCGCTGAAGTAGCCACGCGCGATCACCCGCTGAGCCCCGCTGGCGATGTCAACCAAGACGAGAGTGCGTCTCCCCAGTTCGCCGCCACGCAGCGCCGCGATTGTCGTCGAGTCCGGCGAGAAGGCGACATAGAAGCTTTCTCTCCAAGCCGTCATCAGCTTGCGAGGGGAACGGCCGGCAACCGCCACCATCATGTCCTGGCTGTGGCCGGAGCCTTCGTTGAGGAAAACGATGGTCTGGCCGTCCGGCGACACGCGAGGGTTCCGCCCCGCTGCGATCCGATGGGCGCCACTCCCATTGTCGCGGGCGGCGTAGACCACCGGGTTGAACGGGTTGCGCAAGAAGACAAGCGTCGCCTGCGCGGTGGCGGGGACAGCCATCGCCACCGCGACCACGAGCGCGACCACCGTTCGGATCCTTCGCGGCACGACCACGATCATACGACCGCCGGGCCGATGAGCCGCGCAAGACGGAGGCACACCGGCCCGTTCCCGCCCGGGTCAGGCACCGCGTCCTCCTGCCCGTGGCGACTTTCTGTCGCTATGCGGCAGAAAGTCGCCACAGCGCAGCAGGCAACCCG
>JBAVGD010000286.1:0-1961 GCA_049684635.1 Solirubrobacterales bacterium
CTCCTCATCCACCCTGACGCAGGCGAAGTAGGCGGGATCCTCAAGCGGCGCAAAAACTCCGTGCCAGGATTCGGTGCTGAAATCCAGCTCGCCCTCGACCCCATCCTCGAAGCGAAGAAGAAGCCGGTGCCCCCCCAGGGGCTCGACATTGGTGACGTGAACTATCTTGCGCATGGCTCGATGTTAGGGAAGGGGGTCGATCTCTTTCAGCGGATCCTTACTGCGTGCCCGTTGCCAGTTCGCAGTCAGCTCGTCGCGGTGCAGCTCCGCCCATTGGCGGACGAGACCCACGATAGGCCACGGTAGGTAGCCCTCCAGCCTGCATGCTCGTTCGGCCATTGGCCTACCAACCGACTTCCCGAACGGCACCCGATGAACGGACCTAACCTGGTGTTGAGAGGCCGAACGAGAAGGTCAGGGGTCCGGCAGTTCTAGTGATGCTGGCCCGGAGGGTTCGGGCAGTCGCCGCGGTTGTGGTCCTTCGGGGGCTGGCCCTCGTGCCGCCCGCTGTGGCCCGCGTCACCGTCGCTCTTGTCGGGACCGCATCCGGGCTTGCCGTCGTACTGGTCGTGCGCGGCATTGCCGTGATGCGTTGATCCACCACCCCCGGCGACTGCAACCGTGGCGCCAGCGGCGACCAAGGCCAACGTGCTGAGGATGACTGCCAGTCGGCGGCGCATGGTTTGAAGATAGATCGAATCGACTGCTGAGTGGGCCTTTTCATGGTCAATTGGCACTTATTTCCGCCCACCGCCCCGCCGATGTCGCCTCTGCGCCGGATCTCGCGGCTGACGCGCCCAAGCGGTAGGCCGAATGCAGCTTTCCGCAGGCGCTATCACGGGTCTCCGGGGGCTGGCGGTATGACGATCGCGCTGCGTGCAGCCACCCGCCAAGCGGCTGGGTTGCGGCCGCGAAAGTGCCTGGGGGCCGATTGCGCAATCGGGCTGTATGGATTGAGCCGTGCCGCTGCCCGCGCCGCTCGCCGGGGATCCAACCCAGCCCCCGCCCGCGCCACGGCAAAGCCGTAATGCAGTTCCCAGTTGCCGGGGTCTCGGCGCAAGGCCTGCTCCATTGCCGCCACCGCCGGGCCGTAACGACCTTCGCCCCTGTCACAAAAGGCGATCACCGTGTACGGCGTCGGTCGTTCGCCCTCGGCCGACAGAGCGCTGTGCGCGTCATCCCGTGCCTGCCGGCAATCCCCCGCATCCATCGCGCCGATTGCAGAGTTGAGCTGTGCCTGAGACAGAGCCACGCGAGCAGGGAGGACCGCCAGACCGAGGCACGCCAGCACTCCTCCAACCCGCATGACGGTGTTCCTGATGTTGCGACCATGACCGCCGTGGCGGCGCTGCGAACGCGCCAGGGCGGCTCCCCCCAGCGCGAAGAACCAGAGCGTCACGGCCGGCATCTGCCAATCCCAATCCACGCCTGCATGGATCGCCCACGCCAGCCCCGCGGCCAGAAGTGCGGCAAACAGCGCCCGGTCGGGGCCCCGAGCGCGGTAGGCAAATGCGCCCAGGATCGATGCGACCGCGATCACGAGCAGCACCAGGCCCACCAGGCCCAGCTCCCCGAGCACCTCGAGGTAGAGCGAGTGAGCGTTCAGGACCTGGGCGGCGTTGGGTCGGTCCCGATTCCATATCTCCGCATAGGTTCCGGCGCCCGTTCCGTGGAACCGGTTCTCGCGGTAGGAATCCAGGGCGACATGCCACAAATCGAATCGACCGTCGACCCGAGCGCTGACCAGCCTCGATTCTCCAGCGCCGGGATAGGTGTCGGCGTGGTCGGTGAATTCGTGGTACTTGGCCTGGACCACGTTCGGCGCGTTCGCCGCCATGCCGACGGCGAGGACGAGCACCAGCGCCACAGCCGCCGAGCCCGCCAAGACCGGCCGGCGAGCACGATCCGGAAGCCGCGCCCGCACCAGCCAGCCGTCCAGCGGCAGCAGGCTCGCCCGCAGC
>JBAVGD010000287.1:0-5599 GCA_049684635.1 Solirubrobacterales bacterium
GCGCCGAGGCAGCGTCGGATGCCGCCGCCGAACGGAATCCAGGCGTAGGTGTCCGGAGCCTCCTCGAGGAACCGCTCGGGGCGGAACGCGAAGGGCTCCGGGTAGAGATCGGCGCGGGTATGGGCCAGCCAGATCGCAGGCGTGACATCGGTGCCGGCCGGGAGCGTGTAGCCATCGACGGTCAGCTCCTTGGCCAGCCGGCGGCCGGCGATCGGTACCACGGGCCGGAGTCTGAGCGACTCGCTGATCGTCGCTCGCAGATAGTCATCCTGGTCCTCGGCCAGGGACTCTCGCAGCCGTCGCAACGGCTCCGGGTGGCGGAGGAGCAGATCGAAGGTCCAGGCCAGCGCGGTCGCCGTCGTCTCATGGCCGGCCAGCAGCAGCGTCATCAGCTGGTCGCGCAGCTCGGTGTCCCCCATCTGCTCGCCGTCCTCGAAGCGAGCCAGCATCAGGGCGGAGAGGATGTCGTCCCGCTCCTCCAGGCCGCCGGCCGCACGGCGCTCGGTGATCTCCGCGTAGAGCAGCTCGTCGACCGCCCTCAGCTGGCCCTCGAATTTCGCCCACGGCCCGCCGCCGAAGCGCCGGCTGGCGATGCCGACCAGCTGTGCCAGGGGAGAGGCCGTCTCCGCCAGCACCGTCCCGAGCATCCCGCGCAGGCGCTCCAGGCGGGCGCCTTCGGAAACGCCGAAGACGACGCGCAGGATCAAATCGAGCGTGACCGCCTGCATGCGCTCGTGGATCGGGAACTCCTGCCGCAGTGGCCAGGAATCGATCTCGGCGCTGACGATCTCGGCCAGCGCCGGCTGGTAGGAGCGCATCCGCTCACCGTGGAAGGGCGGCAGCATCAGCTTGCGGCGGCCCAGGTGCTCGGACCCCTCCAACAGGAGCAGTGAGCGGCGGCCGAGGATCGGCTCGAGGACGAAATTGCGCCCAGGCGGCAGGCCGTTTGCCCGCTCGGTGTAGAGCGCCTTGATCGCGGCCGGGTCCGAGATCATCACCATCGGCGATTTGAAACCCAGGAACTTGACGCTGAAGGACCCGCCGTAACGCTTCCGGCACTCCTCCATGAAGGGGATCGGGCGAAAGCTCCAGCGAAGCGTCTGGGCGATGGGATGCCAGGTCGGTCCAGGCGGCAACGTCACCGGAAGAGCATGCCAGAGGCTTGGCGCACCCGCCACAGAGAAGCCGACCCGCCATCCAGCTAGCATCGGCCGCATGCCCACCTCGGTCCAGGATTTGAAGCTGCACTCGTCCGGGAAGGTCCGCGAGATCTACGAGCTGGAAGATGACCTCCTGATGGTCGCCTCAGACCGGATCTCGATCTACGACGTCGTCCTCCCCACGCCGATCCCCGATAAGGGGAAGGTGCTGACGCAGATGTCGCTCTTCTGGTTTGAGCTGACCGGTGACATCGTGCCGAACCACCTGATCTCCGAGGACGTGCCCGAGGAGGTGGCGGAGCGAGCGATGCGGGTGCGCAAGCTCGAGATGTTCCCGGTCGAGTGCGTGGTGCGGGGCTATCTCTCGGGTTCGGGCTGGCGCGAATACCGTGAGAGTGGGGCTGTCTGCGGGATCGAGCTGCCAGGCGGGCTGCTCGAGTCGGACAAGCTTCCCGAGCCGATCTTCACACCCGCGACGAAGGCCGACATCGGCGACCACGACGAGAACATCGACTTCGAGCGGGCCGCCGAGATCGTCGGCGACAGAGCCCTGATGGAGGAGCTGCGGCGGATCTCGATCGAGGTCTACACGCGCGGCGCCGAACACGCGGCCGAGCGCGGCATCCTGCTCGCCGACACGAAGTTCGAGTTCGGTCATCACCCCGGCGCGGAGATCGTCCTTGGCGACGAGGTGCTGACCCCCGACTCGTCGCGCTTCTGGCCGGCCAACCGCTACGAGCCGGGCAGCACGCCGCCTTCCTTCGACAAGCAGTACGTGCGCGACTGGGCTGACGAGGAGGGCTGGGACCACCGCCCGCCCGCTCCCGAGCTGCCTGCCGACGTCGTCGAGCAGACGCGCGCCAAGTACGTCGAGGCCTATGAGCGAATCACGGAGCGGAAGTTCTAGTGGCCAAGGCGCGGGTCCTGATCCGGCCGAAGGAGGGGATTCTCGACCCCCAGGGCAAGGCCGTGGAGCGAGCGCTGCCGGCGCTCGGCTTCGAGGGGATCGGGCACGTGCGGGTCGGCCGCATGGTAGAGCTGGAAGCCGAGGACCTAGATCGGCTGCCCGAGCTCTGCGAGAAGCTGCTCGCCAACCCGCTGATCGAGGACTTCGAGATAGAGAGCCTCGACGGCGGCGACTGATGGTCTGGGGAGTCGTCCAGTTCCCCGGCTCCTGCGATGAGCGAGACGCCCTCCATGCCTGCGGGCTGCTCGGCGAGGCTCGGCTCATCTGGCACGAAGAGCGCGATCTCGGTGGGGTCGATGCGGTCGTCATCCCGGGCGGCTTCTCCTACGGCGACTACCTGCGCGCCGGCGCGATCGCCCGCTTCTCCCCCGCGATGGAGGCCGTCGCCGAGTTTGCGTCGGCGGGTGGGCCGGTGCTGGGAATCTGCAATGGCTTCCAGGTCCTCTGCGAGGCGGGACTGCTGCCCGGAGCGCTGCTGCGCAACGAGGACCTGCGCTTCGTCTGCCGCCAGGTCGAGCTGCTCGCCGGCGGCGAGCGGCTCTCGATCCCGGTCAAGCACGGCGAAGGGCGCTTCTGGGCACCGGACGACATCCTCGATGAAATCGAAGCAAAGGGGCAGGTGGCCTACCGCTATGCGCCCGGGCAGAACCCGAACGGCTCGGCGCGGGACATCGCCGGCGTCACCAACGAGGCCGGCAACGTGCTCGGCCTGATGCCCCACCCCGAGCACGCGGTCGACCCGCTTACGGGCTCGACCGACGGCCTGCGCGTCTTTGAAGCCGTGGTGGGAGGGCGAGCGTGACCACCGGCGTCTCCAAGCACCGGGAGCTGGGGCTGACCGACGCCGAGTACGAGTTGATCTGCGCGAAGCTCGGGCGGGAGCCCAACGGCGTCGAGCTGGCGATGTTCAGCCTGCTGTGGTCCGAGCACTGCGCCTACAAGCACTCGCGCAAGTTGCTGGGGCGACTGCCGACGGAGGGCGAGCGCGTGGTGATGGGCCCCGGCGAGAACGCCGGGGCGGTGGACATCGGGAACGGCTATGCGATCGCCTTCAAGGTCGAGTCCCACAACCACCCGAGTGCGGTCGAGCCCTTCCAGGGCGCGGCGACGGGAGTCGGCGGGATCCTCCGCGACGTCTTCGCGCTTGGGGCGAGACCGATCGCGATCCTCGACTCGCTTCGATTCGGCGAGCTCGACTCCGAGCGCTCGCGCTTCCTTCTCGACGGGGCGGTGCGGGGCATCGGCCACTACGGCAACTCGATCGGCGTGCCGACGGTTGGCGGCGAGATCTACTTCGAGGCGCCCTACGAGCACAACTGCCTGGTCAACGCGATGTGCGTGGGGCTGGCCAAGCAGGACGAGATGGTGCGCGCGGCGGCGGCGGGGGTTGGCAACGCGATCGTTCTGATGGGCGCCTCCACCGGGCGCGACGGGATCGGCGGCGCCTCGGTGCTTGCCTCCGCCGAGCTGGGGGACGGCGACGACGCGAAGCGGCCCACGGTGCAGATAGGCGACCCGTTCGAGGAGTCGAAGCTGCTCGAGTGCTGCCTGGAGCTTTTGGGGAAAGGGCTGCTCGTCTCCCTGCAGGACCTCGGTGCGGCCGGACTCACCTCCTCCGCCGGAGAGATGGCATCCGCGGGCGGAGTTGGCATCGATATCGATGTCGCCCGGGTGCCACTGCGCGAGGCCGACATGGAGCCCTTCGAGATCATGGTCTCCGAGTCCCAGGAGCGGATGCTTGCCGTCGTCGAGCCTGGGAAGGTCGCTGAGGTCGTGGCGACCTGCGGGAAATGGCAGACGGGCGCGGCCGAGATTGGGGTCGTCACGGACAGCGGCGAGATCCGCATCCTGCGGGATGGCGAGATGGTCGGCGAGGTGCCGGTCGAGGCTCTGGTCGACGGCTGCCCGCTCTATGACCTCTCGCCGGAACCGCCGGCAGGCTGGACCTACGGCAACGCCGAAGCGCCGGCGGAGCGGGTCGCCGCGACAAGCGGGGCCGGCACCGACCCCTCGGACGCCGGAGCGATCTTGCTTGCGCTGCTCGCCTCGCCGAACATCGCGTCGAAGCGCTGGGCCTTTGAGCAGTACGACTCGGTGGTCGGCTCGCGGACCGTCCGCCGTCCGGAGTCCGCCGATGCCGCTGTCCTGGCGATTCCGGAGGCCGGAAAGGCAATCGCCATCGCAATCGACGGCAACGGGCGCCGGGTGGCCTGCGATCCCTATACGGGGACGGTCGAGGCCGTCCTGGAGTGCGTCCAGAACCTCGCCTGCGTCGGCGCCGAGCCGCTCGGATTGACCAACTGCCTCAACTTCGGAAACCCCGAGAAGCCGGTGCCGGCCTGGCAGCTCGACCGCGCCGTCAGCGGTCTGGCGGATGCCTGCCAGGCGCTGGGCGTCCCCGTCGTCGGCGGCAACGTCTCCCTCTACAACGAGGGACCTGAAGGCCCGATCTACCCAACGCCGGTCATCGGCATGGTTGGTGAGCTGCCCGGCGCGGAGGGCGCGGCCGGGAGCGCCTTCGCCCGTGAGGGCGACACCATCGCCCTGCTTGGGCCCTTCGCTCCCTCGCTTGCCGGATCGGAGCTGGCGAAGCTGCGCGGCCGGCTCGACGTGGGGCTGCCGACCGCCAATATCGCCGCGGTTGCCAGGGCATGCCTTGCCGTCCGCGACGCGGTCCGGGCCGGGCGCCTCTCCTCGGCTCACGACATCAGTGACGGCGGGCTTGCCTGCGCTCTCGCCGAGTCGGCGATCGGCGGCGGCCTGGGTGGAAGGGTCGACCTCGCGGCGCTGCTCGATCGCGGGCACTCACCGGACGAGGCTCTGTTCGGCGAGGGCCCGGGTGGCTTCCTCATCAGCGGCGACGCCGTGACCCTGGAAACGCTGCAATCGGACGGCCTCGACGTCGCCGTCCTCGGCAGCGTCGGGGACGACTCACTTCGAATCGCCACCGGAGGGTCTGCGCTGGAGCTCGCTGTGGAGGAAGCGCGGGCCGCCTGGCTCTCGCTTGCCGGCCGCGTCGAGGGCACTTAGGACTCGAGCTGAGGTCGGGTGGGAGCCCGGCGGCTTCGGGCTCAGCGAACCTGGAAGCCGCTCAGGCCTTCCGATTGCTCTTCGGTCACATCGATCTGATCGACGCGGGCGCTGCGAGGACCGTCCCGGCAGAACGCGAGCATCGCCTCGACCGCCCCAGGTTCGCCCTCGAAGACCGCCTCAACGGTGCCGTCGGGCCGGTTCCGAACCCAGCCGGCAACGCCGTACGCGTTTGCCTCGCGGCGGGTTGTGTCGCGGAAGAAGACGCCCTGCACGCGTCCATGGATGATGACCCGACGGCGAATACCAGAACGCTAGCGCCCGAAACATGTTTTCCATGTAATGCATGGAAAACATGTTTCGGGCTGATCGCGAGACGGATTCTTACCCGCAAATCGCGGGGTTCGCGTCAGTCAGGCCGGGTCGGCCGTCGCTGGTACTC
>JBAVGD010000288.1:0-7486 GCA_049684635.1 Solirubrobacterales bacterium
GATTAAGTTCCAACCAGCACGAGTAGGGTGCGAAAGCGAAGCGAAGCCAGTGCCAGAGACCACCCGCACATCCATTCCCGTCTGTCCGATTTCCGAGCTGCCGCCCGGATCGATGCGCCTGATCGAGCATGAGGGGGCAAAGATCGGGGTCTTCAATTGCGACGGGGCGCTGTACGCGATCGAGGATCGCTGCTCGCACGACAACGGGCCACTCGCCGAGGGCGAGTTCGATGCCTCGACGTGCACGGTGGAGTGCCCCCGTCACGGCTCGCTCTTCGACCTGACGACCGGCAGGCCGAAGACGCTTCCCGCCTATGCTCCGGTGCGGACGTTCTCGACGGCCGTCGTGGACGACACCGTGACCCTGGAGGTCGATTGACCATGGCAACTCCCGAGGCAGTCGCAGAGAAAAAAGAGCTCGCCGGGATCAACGCCAACTACAAGGAGAAGTTCGGCTTTCACGACCCCGAGACGGGTTACGCCTACAAGGCGCCGAAGGGCCTCTCCCGAGAGGTCGTCGAATCCATTTCCGAGTACAAGGACGAGCCGCAGTGGATGCGTGAGTTCCGCCTCAAGGCCCTGGAGCACTTCGAAAGCCGGCCGACCCCGAACTGGGGCGGCAACCTCGGCCAGATCGACTTCGACGACATCCACTACTTCGTCCGCGCCTCGGAAAAAAACAGCCGCGACTGGAGCGAGGTCCCGGACGACATAAAAAACACCTTCGACCGGCTCGGCATCCCCGAGGCGGAGCGCAAATTCCTCTCCGGCGTTGGCGCCCAGTACGAGTCCGAGGTCGTCTACCACCAGGTCAACGAGAAGCTCGAGGCCCAGGGCGTGATCTTCACCGACATGGACACCGCGCTGCGCGAGCACGAGGACCTGGTCCGCGAGTACTGGGCGACGATCATCCCGCCCAACGACAACAAACTGGCGGCGCTCAACTCGGCCGTCTGGTCGGGCGGCTCATTCGTCTACGTGCCGGCCGGGGTCAAGGTCGAGATGCCGCTGCAGGCCTACTTCCGGATCAACACCGAGAACATGGGCCAGTTCGAGCGGACGTTGATCATCTGCGAGGAGGGCGCCGACGTCCACTACATCGAGGGCTGCACGGCGCCCGTCTACTCGACCGACTCGCTGCACTCGGCGGTCGTCGAGATCATGTGCAAGCCGAGCTCGCGGGTCCGCTACACCACCGTCCAGAACTGGTCGCAGAACGTCTACAACCTGGTCACCAAGCGCGCCGTCGCCCAGGAGAAGGCGACGATGGAGTGGGTCGACTGCAACCTCGGCTCGAAGCTGACGATGAAGTACCCGTCGATCTACCTGCTCGGGCCCGAAGCGCACGGCGAGATCCTCTCGATCGCCTTCGCCGGCGAGGGTCAGCACCAGGACGCCGGCGGCAAGATCATCCACGCCGCCCCCCGCACCTCCTCCTCGGTCTTCTCCAAGTCGATCTCCAAGGACGGTGGACGGGCCACGTACCGCGGGCTGCTCGAGATCGCCGACGGCGCGACCGAATCGCGCTCCAAGGTCGTCTGCGACGCGCTGTTGCTCGACGAGGACTCGCGTTCCGACACCTACCCGACGATCCGGATCGACGAGAACGACGCCGATGTCGGCCATGAGGCGACGGTCTCGAAGATCGGCGACGAGCAGATCTTCTACCTGCAGAGCCACGGGCTCGACGAGGAGGAGGCCTCGAAGATGATCGTCAACGGTTTCATCGAGCCGGTCACCAAGGAGCTGCCGATGGAGTACGCGGTCGAGCTCAACCGGCTGATCGAGCTGCAGATGGAGGGCTCGATTGGCTGAGGTCGCAACCGAACCGACCTGGCTTTCAGAGAGGCGCCAGCGTGGCGCCTCTCTCGCGGAGAGCCTCCCCCTCCCGGACCAGAAAGCGAAGGGCTGGGAATTCACGGATCTCTCGAACCTGGACCTCGACGCCTACGAGGCGGGCTCCACAACCGCCACCATCGCCGCGGCCGGGACCGCCACGGTGCTGCCTCTCCGCATCGCCCTGGAATCGCACGAGACGCTGATTCGCGAGCGGCTTGGCTCGCTTGTGCCGGTGGACGATCCCTTCGTCGCGCGCAACGAGGCGAGCTGGAGCGACGGCGTACTCATCCATGTCCCGCGCGGCGTCCGGCTCGAGAAGCCGATCAGGGTCGAGGTCGCGGTCGACGACGATGGGAGTGCGGTTGGCTGGCGCACCCTGATCCTGCTCGAGGAGGGCGCTGAGGCCGAGGTTTGGGAGCACTGCTTCTCGCACAGCGACGAGACCGGCGCGCTGCTCAACACCGTCGTCGAGCTGCACGTTGGCCAGGGGGCGGCGCTGCGCTACGTCAGCTCCCAGGACATCTCCGAGCGGGCCTGGATCTTCGCCACCCAGCGCGCCCAGGTGGAGCGCGACGGCCGGCTCGACTGGACGGCGCTCGGCTTCGGCTCAGCGCGGGGCAAGGTGCGGATGGAGACCAACCTGGCCGGACCGGGATCCGAAGCGCGAGTGACCGGCGGCTATGCCGGCGGCCGGGGGCAGCATCTGGATTACGACACCACGCAGGAGCATGCCGCGCCGAACACCTTCTCCGACCTCGCCTTCCGTGGCGTCCTTGCAGCTGGAGCAACGGCCGTATGGCGCGGAATGATCCGGGTCGACCCCGGCGCCCAGGGGACCGACGCTTTCCAGGAGAGCCGCAACCTCCTGCTCTCGCCCGACGCGCACGCCGACGCGATCCCCGGCCTCGAGATAGAAGCTGACGACGTCCGCTGCACGCACGCCGCCGCGGTTGCCCAGATCGACCGCGACCAGCTCTTCTACCTGACCTCGCGCGGGCTCGACCCCGCCCAGGCGAAGAGCCTGATCATCGAAGGCTTCCTCGAGTCGCTGGTGGAGCGGCTGGCTGAGGGTCCGCTGCGAGATGAGGTCTCCACCGCCCTCGAGCGCCGCCTCGCCGAGATCCTTTAAGCCCTTCCCGCACACGTCGACTCCTTGACTTTGGGAATCTCGCCTGTTCTTATTTGCGACGCGAACGGCTTTCTGGAATGTTCCCGCGGAAAGCCGGCCTTGATGAGCGGAGTTTTCCCTCCGGGTTGGTCGCCCCAATAACGGCCAGCCCGGAGGTTCCGCTCAGTTCTTAGCGACCGCGTCCGTCGCCGTTGGAGACCTCCACGGCCTGCTCGGCCCCGATGAACGGCGCCAGGACCATGTAGCTGGCGAGCGGAGCGACCTGCGGTAGATCCTGCGGGCCGGCGGTGGCGATCTGGCCGTGGAGCAGCGCCCAGACTGTGCGCAACGCGGCATCGGCCACGATCGGCTTCGTGGTTGGGGCCGTGTCGAAGCCCGGCGCCAGCAGGGCCCCCATTTCGTCGATGATCCGATCCCGCTTCTCGAGCGCCATCGACCCGGCCGAATAGGCCTCCACCGCGGTGAGCCACGCAAGGTCGGGTTCGGCGGCGCAGAAGGCGCAAAGGGCTCCAATTGCGGCACGGATGCTGTTGGGCCAGTCCGGCGCGCGCCGCGCCGCCGGCATGACGACGCCCAGCATCTGCGCGCCGGCAGAATCAAGTGCTGCGACAAGCGCTGCGTGCTTGTCCGGGAAATATGAGTAGAAGGTCGCCTGGGAGACCGAGGCCCGAGCCGCGATATCGGCAATCGTCACCGCCGGATAGCCCCGCTCGAAGGCGACGGCCGCCAGCGCTCTGATGATCCGCTCCGCCTGACTGAAGGCGAGAAAGGGCGGCTCGCCATCGGTGGATTGCGGTGGCCGCCGCCCTGCCAGCCGCAGCGGTGCACTCGGCGGCTCGTAACCCAGCGCCCATTCCCAGAGGTCTCCCGCGTGTTTCGGCAGCGCGTCGACCTCATCGCGCAACAGGTGGGATTGGATGACCAATTGGGCACCGCCGAGGACCGCGCGAACCATCTCGTCCGGCAGGGCCTCACCGCCGCGAATCTGCCCGATGGCTTCCCCGATCACCATGGCAAAGCTTTCCATCGGCCGTTCAACGGCCTGCCGCCCGCGCTCGCCGACCGCGTAGACATCGCAAAAGCAGAGCCTGGCCGCCGCCGGCTGATCGACCATCAATTCGAGCAGTCCGTGCATGGCGTTGCGGGCACGTTCCTCCAGGGGACCCTCCCCGGTGAGCACCCGGTCGACCAGCTCCATCGATTTCGCCGCGAGCGCCTCGAAGGTGGCGAGGAAGCACTCCTCCTTGTCGCGGAAGTGATCGTAGAAGGCGCTGCGGGAGACACCTGAGAGCTCGAGCACGTCGGCCACGGTGGTCGCCTCGTAGCCCTTCGCTGCGACACACGCCACAGTCGCCGCGAACAGCCGCTCGCGCTGGCTTTTCTCAACTACCTCACGAGGCATCCCCGGCCCGGGTCGCAGCATCCGCTCGCGCAGCTGATCCGCATTGCCCCATGGCGTTTGCACCATTTGACTCGGACCATAGTGACTGCCGCCAACCTCATCACCGTCAGGCGTGCGCGAGGAGGGTTTGAAGGACGGCTCACGAGTTCGCCACCGAGAGCAGGTAGAGGCCGAAGCAGGTGAAGGCAACCATCACCGCCAGCATCCAGTACTGCGACCGGGCCGCCTGGCGATAATCGCCCCAGTAGGCCGTGGCACGGTCATGGGCGAGCGTCAGGCCGGTCACGTGACCGACGACCAGCGCCCCAACCTGGACATACCAGATCGCGTTTGCGCTGAGGAGCTGGAAATCGATGCTTCCGGACGCGGTCCCGAAGAGATTGGTGGTTCCGGTTCCGAGGGGATCGGACAGCAGATAGGTGAACTGCGCCTGCTCCTGGAAGACGAAAAGGCTGAAGTAGTGAGCCACCAGGTAGGCGAAGGCGATGGGAATCAGCGTGTGGGCAAAGCCTGTGCGCAGCTTCTTCAGGGACGGCGCCCCGCGCACCGATGCCATCCCTCGCACCCCTATGAGGTAGACCAGGCCCACCCCGACGAAGGTCAGCACGATGAACATCGTGTCCGTGAGGCGCAGCGCGGTAAGCGGTTCCGCCCCCGCGTCGACCAGCCGGTTGAACACCTTTTCGATTGCCGCACGGAAGGCACCCTCCTGGGCACCGTCGAAGCTCGTGGTGGCGATCGAGGCGATCACGACGGCAGCCGAGCCTGGAACGCTGGCCCAGCGGGTCGCTGCGGAGAGCGGCCGCCTCACTCCAAGGCGGCCATCCTTGACGCCAAACGAGCCGAGCTGGCCGAACATGCCGAAGTAGACGGAGAAGACCTCGCTCGTCCGGCACCACTGCTCGGTGCCGAAGACGACCATCATCGCCAGGGTGTAGCCGCTGTAGAGAAGAGCCGCCACGGCTGCAACGTGGGGCGAGAGCCCGACGGCGACGCCACCGCTGCCGCCATAGACCACCTCGAGCCAGACAAAGGCGACCAGGCCAACCGCCGCGGGCCAGCGGCCAAGCCACTCCGGATACTCGAGGTGCGCCGGGCGTTGCCTGACGAGCCCCGAGAACCCCGCGCCGGCCAATCGGCCAAGCGCGCGCCACGGATTGAACGGCCTAAAGACGTCCCCCAGGGCGACGCTGAAGAGCGGGAACCCCAGCCAGACGGTGACGAAGAGGAAGGTCAGCGCGAGGTTGCGGTCCGGGGCTTCGGTGCCGTGCAGTCCGGCGTAGATCGCAACGCCAAGCAGAAAGACGCCAAGCGCACCGCACACCGCCTGGGCCGGGATGCCAAGCAGGGCTCGGGAGAGACTCGAGCTGAGAGGGCGCCAGTGCTCATCCTCGAAACGCGGCATTCGCCAGGCAATCGAGAGCGCGAAGAAGGAGACGATCAGGACGAGCGACGCGCCCCAGGCGAAAAGCCAGGCGGGAATCGGCAGGTCCTGCCGCGCCACCAGCGCATGAGCAAACGGAAGGAACGTCACGGGTTGACCGTCAGCTGGATGATCTGTTCCTTGCGACCCTCCAGCTCGGCCTCGAAGACCCCTTCCAGCGTCGCCGGGAAATCGAAGCTGACCGAGCCACCCGCCTTGACGTCCTTCATCACGTCGTAGCCGTGCACATGAATCTCGTCGCTGGTGTCTGACACAACCCTGAAGCGGATCCGGTCGCCCTTGTTGTAGGTCAGGTCCCTGACTCCGCCAACGGGCTTGCCGTGCTTGATGGCAATTGTCGCCACTGCGCCGGCATCGGTCGATTCCCCGTCACCGCCGCTCCTGAGAACGATGAGCAGAACGACTGCTATGACCACGACGGCCACACCAAGCGCAAGCCGCACCTTGTTGGATCTCATTCCCGCCTCCTTCTTCATTGGCGGGATAGGTCCCCCGCCGGATGGCCCGCGGCGAGCGCCGCGGTCAATGGATGGCTAGGAAGTGAGTGGCGGTGGGCGTTGGGCGTGTCCGCATGCGATCAGGAGCCCACCCCTGATGGCGACCGGATGAGCCGATGAGGACCGGCATTCGTTCGCCGCGGTCCCGTAGCGCGGCCGGGAAGACCTTCGCTGGGCGAGCCGCACGATCGTGTTGCAGCCCGGATAGTGACCGGCCAGCAGGCAAACCAGCAGAAGAAGAAGCGGCAGGACCGGCAGCAGGAAGGCGAAGGGCTCGGGCAAGGCGGCCCAGGATAACGTCCGCCCATGCGCCCGGAGCGAGACACGATTGCGGCGCCGGACCTGCCGCCCGGCATCGAATGGATCGGAGCGACGCCATCCTCGATGCCCGCGCTGACCGCGGCCGGCCCCGCGCTCGTGCACTTCTTCGACTTTGCCCAGCTCAACAGCGTCCGCACGCTGCCCTACCTGAACGAGTGGGACCGCCGCTACGGCAACGCCGGCTTACGAATCGTCGGCGTGCAGGCACCGCGATTTCCCTTTGGAGTCGATCGCGGAGCGGTGGCCGCGGGGTTGGATCGACTGGCCATCCGCTTCCCGGTTGCACTCGATGCCGACCGTGAGCTGTGGCACGCCTACGGCTGCGAGGGCTGGCCCAGCCTGTTCCTTTGGAGGCAAGGGGGAGCGCTCGCGTGGTTCCACTTCGGCGAGGGCGAATACCGCGCCACCGAGGAAGCGATCCAGGCGGAGCTGCGCGACGTGGATGCACTCCGCGAGCTTCCGGAGCCGATGCCGGCGCTGCGAGCGACCGACGCACCCGGCGCTCGCGTCATGCCGCCCAGCGAGGAGCTCTTCCCAGGTGGCTCCTGGGAGCAGGCCTGGATCGCTGGCGAGCATGGCAGTGAGCTGGTGGTCGAGTACGCCGCCGGGGGTGCCTATGCGACCGTCGAGGGAACGGGCGAGATCGAGGTCGAGCTGGACGGCTCACCCGCACCTTCGGTGCGCGTGGAGGGTCCGGCCCTCTACGCCCTAAGCGAGCACCCGCGTCATGAGAGCCACAAGCTGATACTCCGCCCCTCCCCCGGCCTCCGCCTCTGGTCCCTCAGCTTCGCCGCGGGCGTCCCGGAGTGAGAGCGTGGGGTGTTGCTCCCCGCGGCTTGTACTTTTTCCGCGGC